>NZ_JASPCQ010000001.1:0-265818 GCF_030230305.1 Actinotignum sanguinis | reverse complement strand
AAGTCCTATGTGTACGAAGATCACGAAGCTTTTGAGAAGCAGTGGGCGATGACCACCCACTCGGATGATGTGCCAGCCTTCAACTGGCAGAAGAAACTCATCCTCGTGCTCTTCGTCTCCGCCTTCCCGATTATGGTGTGGGGCGTCATGGCTATGGGCTGGTGGTTCCCGACCATGGCGGCATCCTTCCTCACCATCACCATCGCGGTTATGGCGATTTCCCTCTTCGGGAAGGACCGGCTCAATGAGAAACAGCTGACGGACGCCTTTATCGAAGGATCTTCGAGCCTGGTGGGCGTCTCGCTTATCATCGGGCTGGCGCGCGGCATCAATATCGTGATGAACGACGGGCTGATTTCGGATTCGCTGCTCCACTCGGCAACGAACCTGGTCTCGGGGATGTCCGGCCCGCTCTTCATCATTATTATGCTGCTGATCTTCTTCGTGCTCGGTTTTGTGGTGCCTTCCTCCTCCGGTTTGGCCGTGCTGGCCATGCCGATTATGGCGCCGCTGGCCGATGCCGTGGGTATCCCGCGGTGGATCATCGTTTGTGCGTATCAATGGGGTCAGTACGCGATGCTCTTCCTGGCACCCACGGGCCTGGTCATGGCAACCTTGCAGATGCTCGATATGAAGTACCAGCATTGGTTCCGCTTCGTGTGGCCCATGGTGCTCTTCGTGCTCGGCTTCGGCGGGGCGGCCTGCGTGGCTCAGGTGCTTATCTACGGCGCATAGGCGCGAAGAATACGGCTAAAAATAGCCGAAACGCGTGGCTCCGGCGGCCTTGGTACCGCCGGGGCCACCGCGTGCATTCCACGGCCCGGGATTTCCGGTAGCGGCGGTTAATGCTTTTATAATGTGACGGTACGGCGCGAGGCACTCGCGCTCGCGATCCCGCGTGGTGGGCGACCGTGGTGGAATCGCGTGGTGAAGGCGACGGAGCTATGCAATGACGATTGGGCTGTTTTATTACACCTGGATGGTGGGACTCTTCATCCTCATGGGTTCGGCGACGGCGCTTGCGTGTTATCTCGTTTCGCGCCGGCGCATGTTTTTGTGTTGCGCCGCACTTTTTCTCGTCTATTTTTTCGACGTCGCAACCGTGGCCCGCACGGACTTCACCCACCCACGCAATATTGACAGCGTTTACCACATTACCGCGCCCGTGGAATCGATTACCCTGGGCGCGCTACTCATGGGCCTTATCTGGCTTACCTACGCCACGTTCATGACCGAACCGGAAGTGAAAGTGGAGTGGCGCAGTGCCCTTATCCCGGCCGGGATTTTCGTTGTGGGGAGCGCTGGCGCCTTAATGATTCCCGACCCGGGCTGGCGGGAATTTGTGTTCTTCTCTATGCGAGGCATCGTGGTCATAGGGATCCTCAGTGCGGCAACGTGGAATTACCTGCGTGCCACCACCGGGGTAGAGAAAATCCGCCAGCGCCGCCACCGGTGGCTCTACGTCACCACCTGGGTGACGGTACTGGGGACCTTCGCCTGGAATATTACGTTCATTTTCCTCGTGGCACCCCAGGCGCATAGCGCTTCCGCGCTCGCCTTCCTTCCCGAGCGCAATTTCCTGGAAAACCTCATGTATATCTGCTGGGTCATCCACGTGATGCGTTTCGGGGTGCGGGTGCTGCGCATCCACTTCGACCGGCCCCCGGAAACCGTCAACCACCTGGAGGAAGATTTCATCGAATCCTCCCTGGTGTTCTATTCCCAGGCGCGCGGACTATCGAAGCGCGAAGAAGAAGTACTCGGCTACCTTATGCGCGGGAAAACAAATGCCCAGATCTCCACTGAGCTCTACCTGTCTCCCTCCACTGTGAAGGTACACGTGCACAATATCCTCAAGAAAAGCCAGGTAGCTAACCGTGAGGAGCTGGTGAAAGATTTCTGGCGCTCGGTTTAGCGGGCCGCTTGCGGGCCGGCTGGCAGACCCGCGTTATTTCGCGGAGTCCATTCCGGGGCGGTAGTCGATATCGGAGAAATCGAAATCGGACTCATTGACTTCATCCGAAAAGTCGATATCTTCATCCTCTTCGGCGTAGTCGTCGAAATCGTCGTCATCGTAGAGCTCGTAATCTTCGTCGAGGTGCTCGAGTTCTTCCTCGGCAGCTGCTGCGTCGTCGTACGGATCATCGAATTCATCCGGCGCCTCAGACTCTTCGTAAAAACCGAAAGCTTCTGAGGATTGCAGCTGCTCTACGCCCGCTTCGTCCATCTCTACGCGGGCCGCGGCCCCGAGTTCCGGGGAGGTGGGCACGGTGAGGTCGGAAAAAACGCGGGTGCGGAAACCGTTACGGACCGCATCAATCGCGGTAGCGCGCACGCAATGCGATTCGGCAATACCCACCACGTCGACATCCGTGACCTCGGCGGTGCGCAGCACGTCTTCGAGGAGATTGCCTTGCGGATCGGTGCCCTCGAAACCTGAATAGCCCGAGGCGTACTGGCCCTTCTTGAACTGGACGTCAATGGGAAGAGCCGCGATGGATTCGTGCAGCTCCGCCTCCGGGGTATCGGCCACACCGTGGGGCGGCCAGCTATCCACAAAATCCGGATTTTCGGAAAAATGCGGGCCCGGATCAATATGCCAATCCTGGGTAGTGGCGATGAGAGCGTATTCCTCGGCGTTATCGGTGACAAAATCTGCAATGCGTTCGGCAACGGCGTTACCGCCATCTACCCCGAGGCTGCCGCCCTCGCAGAATGTGGGTTGTACATCAACAATGATGAGTGCGCGGGTCTCATCCATAGTCATCCTCCTGATGAAGCGGGTCATCACGCGGTGCGCGGCGGCCGGATGGTCAATCACTGTGGGAGCACCGCGCCCTTATAGTTTAGGCGCGGGGATGCGGGCGCGCTAGCGGGCACGCTTGCCGGTACGCACGCAGGCACGCGTGGTAGCCAGCTAGCGGGCGCGCTCGCCGACACGCTAGTAGAATGGTGGCTATGACTCATATTCTCTCCGCTGTTGCCTGGCCGTATGCCAACGGCCCGCGCCATATTGGTCACGTTGCTGGATTCGGTGTTCCCTCGGATGTGTTCTCTCGCTATATGCGCATGGTGGGGGAGGATGTCCTCATGGTCTCGGGTACCGATGAGCACGGCACCCCGATTTTGGTTTCGGCCGACGCGGAAGGAATCACCCCGGAAGAACTCGCGGACCGCAATAATCGCATTATTGTGGAGGACCTCGTGGCGCTCGGGCTTTCCTATGACCTGTTCACCCGCACCACCACGGTTAATCACGAGCGGGTTGTGCAGCAGATGTTTGAGGTATGCCGCGATAACGGCTATATGGTGGTGCACTCCACCCCGGTTGCCTTCGATCCGGAAACCGGGAACACTCTCCCGGATCGCTATATTGAAGGCACGTGCCCGCTGTGCGGTAACACCTCCGCACGCGGGGACCAGTGCGATAGTTGCGGTAACCAACTCGATCCGCAGGATCTTATCGACCCTGTTTCGAAGGTTTCCGGGAAAACCCCGCAATTCCGCGAAACCGAGCATTATTTCTTGGATTTGCCGGCGCTCGCGGAACGCCTGGGGCAGTGGCTTGATGAGGTGGAAGAATCTGGGAAGTGGCGCCCGAACGTTATCTCATTTTCCAAGCACCTTCTGGAGGATGTACGCCCGCGTGCCATGAGCCGGGATATTAGCTGGGGCATTCCGGTACCCGGGTGGGAAGATCAGCCCTCCAAGCGCCTTTATGTGTGGTTCGACGCCGTTATCGGCTACCTATCCGCCTCTATTGAATGGGCTCGCCGGCGTGAAGCGCGCGGAGTGGGGAGCCGGGAGGATTGGCGGGCCTGGTGGAATGATGCGGAGGCCCGCTCCTACTACTTCATGGGGAAGGATAATATTGTTTTCCATTCCCAGATCTGGCCGGCCGAACTTCTCGCCTATAACGGGGAGGGGAGCCGCGGCGGCCAGCCCGGGGCTTTGGGCACGCTCAACCTGCCCACCCAGGTAGTGGCTTCGGAATTCCTCACCATGGAGGGTAAGAAGTTCTCCTCATCCAAGGGTGTGGTTATTTACGTGCGTGATGTGCTTTCGCGTTACCAGCCCGATGCGCTGCGCTACTTTATTTCCATTGCCGGCCCGGAAACTTCCGATGCTGATTTCACCTGGGCGGAATTTGTGCGGCGTAATAATTCCGAGCTGGTGGCCGGTTGGGGGAACCTCGTCAACCGCACCGCGGCCATGATTGCCAAGAACTTCGGGGAAATCCCGGCGGCCGGGCCGCTCGAGGATGTGGACCGGGAGCTCCTGGAGGTGGTGGAAGCTGGATTCACCACCGTGGGTGATGCCATTGCCGCGCACCGCCAGCGCGCCGCGCTCACGGAAATTATGCGGCTGGTGGGGGAGGCCAACGGCTACGTTTCCGCCACAGAACCCTTCAAGATGAAGGATCCTTCCCAGCGTGAACGCCTGGGCACGGTGCTGCACACCCTCATCCAGGTGGTTTCTGATCTCAATACCATGATGAGCGTATTCCTTCCGCATTCCTCGAATACGGTGGATCGGGTGCTGGGCGGGGCCGGTGATATTGCCCCGATGCCGCGCCTGGAAGAAGTCACCGACCTGGATTCCGGTAAGCCCTACCCGATTATTACCGGGGATTATTCCGATCCGCATCCGTGGGCGCGGGTGGAAGTGCAGGTTGGCACCCCGATCTCGAAGCCGTCGCCGGTCTTCGCCAAGCTGGATACCAGCGTGGTTGATGAGGAACTGGAGCGCCTCGAGTCGTTGTTGAGGGCTAAGCGTGTGCAATGAATCGGTACGGGGCGGGGCCGCGCGTGACGCGGCACCGAATGGAGCGGTTCCGAATGGTGCCGTGCGCAATGAATTAGCGCCGGAAGAATTCGCGGCCCTCTCCGCGAAGGAGAAAAAGCGGGCCCGCCGCTGGTACCTGCCCGATGCTCCGGCCCGGCTTGCCGGCCCGGTTATCGATAACCACACCCATATTTGGGTGCCGGCTGGGGAGGGGCAGGCCGGCGGCTCGGGTCCTGCTCTTACCCCGCCGCGCGGGCGAATGCTGCCGAGCGAGGAAGCTGCCGCCATGGATGCCGCCGGGGTCTGCCACGCGATTACCTGCGCCTGCGAGGTCCCGGATCTGCTGCCAACGGTTGCGGTAGCGGAAGCGGACCGCGCCCATTTTTCCGCCGCGCTCGCGATTCATCCCAATGAGGCCGCCCGGCACCGCGGGATCACCGCGACCGGCCCGGATGGTTTAGCCCAGGAGCTCGCCGCACACCATGCCCTCAGCCTGGAGGATGCCATCGGCAGGGTGGCGGAGGCGGCCCGCTCCAGCGCCGTCGTTGCTATTGGGGAAACCGGGCTCGATTATTTCCGCACTTCCGAGGAGGGCCGCGCTGCCCAAATCGAGGCGTTCCGCGCTCACCTCGCTCTCGCGCGCGAGCTTGACCTGCCCGTTCAGATTCACGACCGCGAAGCCCACGCCGATTGCGTGGAGGTGCTGCGCCGTGACGGTGCCCCGAGTCGCGTAGTTTTCCACGCTTTTTCCGGCGACGCCGCGCTTGCCGAGCTGTGCAACCAGGAAGGCTGGTACGGAAGTTTTGGTGGGCAAATGACCTACCCGGCCAATGATGAGCTCCGCGCGGCCTTCCAAGCTTTTGATCCAGCGCTACTCCTCGCGGAAACGGATGCCCCCTACCTCACGCCGGTGCCCTGGCGCGGCCACCCAAACGCCCCCTACGTGATGGCGTGGACGGTGCGTTTCGGAGCTGAACTACGCGGCATGAGCGAAGCACAATGGTGCGCCCAGCTCCTGGAGAACACCGGGGCGGTGTACGGGGAACTGGGCGCGGCCTTTTAGGTTTGGGGTTTAGCCGGTGCTACGGCTTAGTTAGCTCTGCGGCTCCCTAGCTCTGCGGGCTTTCAGATTCGGGAGTTTGGGTGGAAGGCTCGCTTTGGGCAGTTGGCGCGGCTTGGTCGGAAGGCTGCTGCGCTTGCGGCTGCCCGCTACCTTGCGCAAGGAATCCCTGCTGTGCATAATCCTGCCGGCCGTAATTCTGGCCGTATGCCTGCTGCCCGTAGGCTTGCTGGCCGTAGGCTTGGCGGGACTGCTGGGCGTAAGGCTGCTGGCCCTGATATTGAGCTTGACCCGGGTAGCCCTGGCCGTAGCCCTGCGGGTACCCCTGCATCGGCGCGCCCTGTGCCGGGTACCCCTGCGCCGGATAGCCCTGCCCGTAGGGCTGCGCTGCGGGATAGCCGGGATAGTTTGGATAGCCCGGGTACGCGGGGCGCGCGGATTTCTTCGCGGACGTCCCCGCAGCCACACCCTGAGTGATCCCCACCAGCGCCAGAACCAGGGCCAGTGCGCCGGTCACCCAGAAAAGCACAGTGTACTGCGCCCCGAATTCGCGTAGCGCACCCACCGAACTATCCAAGGAGAGCGCCACGAGCCCACCCAGGGTGATCGCCCCGCCCAGCGGCGCCATCCACGAAAAAGCCTGGGCTGCCCGGCCAGCGGTGAACAAACCGAGCACTCCCGCCAGTAGCGCGAGGAGCAGACCGAAACCGTACAGAATCACGGGCAGCCACACGCCACCCGGATGCGCCAGACCAAATATAGAGGCGTTATCCTCCCCCATAGCTAGGGCCGGTGTGAAACACAAAATAATAAGAGCGATGCTCAGCACGGTGGTAAGAGCCGCCAGGCCGCGCAGTGCGCCGGTGCCACGCTTTGATGCGGAGGGAACGGGGTAGCTCGGAGGGACAGGCTGCTGTGCGTATCCGGGATATTGAGTGCTCATAGCCTTAAATGTAATCGATGTAACGCCCGCGCTGGGGGCGCGTTAGCTATGTCTCCCTGCCAGGGCCTCCCCAGCCCTACCCGGCAATGTGAAATAACGCTCAGATTACGGTGCGTCAGCTGGCGTCGTCGTCGTACCACGCACGCAAAAACCGCGAGAATTCGCGGAAAAGTCACGCGAGCACCATGTGAGCGTTCTTGAAAATCTCAAGAAAAACGAGCCTTCCCCTCCGAATCATTGTCCAAATGTTACGAAATGGTTACACTCGATATAGTTTCGTTATAAAAGTGAGGCCGGAGGGTACTCGCGCAAGCAACGGAGGAAGTTTAGTGGGGCGTCACAGCGCACAGGGAATGGGACTCGAGCAATTCGTTCGGGCTGAGGTTCGTACCCCGGGTCCGCGGTCGCGGGCTCTCATGATGGAACGCGGCGCGGTGAGCGAGGCGGTTCAGGCCGCGTTGGCCATTCGGCCGCAGGCCACCGGTACCGCATTCCAGGCACCCGCCGCGGTGGAGGATTCTGCCGCGAACGCCCAGCTCAACGCGTTCCCGCTTAGTCGGCGCGGGGTTGCTGCGCTCGGGGCCGTGCTGCTGGCCGGTAGCGGTATTGGCCTGATGTCGCATATGTCGATGCCCGCCAATGCGTACGCGGATGGTTTCCCGGTGGCTCGCGCGGCCGGCGCCACGGTTTCCGAATACTCTTTCACCGTTAATTTTGAAGGCGAAGAACGCACCCTCACCACCACGGCGGGCACCCTCGGGGATGCGCTGCAGGAAGCCGGGATCACGGTTTCTGGGGACGACGTTGTTTCGCAGAGCCTCGCCGCGCCGGTAACGCCCGGCTCCAAGGTCACCATCACCCGGGTGGAAAAGCGTGTGGTCACCGAAGAAGTCGTGGACGCGCACGGTTCCACCAAGGTGGACGACGCCGCGCTTGCCAAAGGCACCACCAAGGTGGAAACAGAAGGCAAGGATGGCATTTCTGCCAATACCTACGAAATCCGGGTGGAAAACGGTAAGGAAGTTGCTCGTACCCTGACCTTCTCCGCGGTCAAGCAGGCCCGCGTGGATGAAGTGGTCAAGGTAGGGACTTCGGAAAGTGCCGCCGCGGTGGCGGGCGCGAGTGCTGATGGGAGTGGCGCGGCCTCGGTGGCCAGCGTGGTTCCGGCCGGCACCGCCCAGGAAATTGCCTCGGGTATGCTCTCCGCCTACGGCTGGGGTCAGGACCAGTTCTCCTGCCTGGTCACGCTGTGGAACCGGGAATCGAATTGGAATCACCTGGCGGAGAACCGCTCCTCGGGGGCCTACGGTATTCCGCAGGCGCTGCCCGGCTCCAAGATGGCCTCCGCCGGCGCCGATTGGCAGACCAATCCCGCCACCCAGATCCGCTGGGGCCTGGGCTATATTGAGGGCCGCTACGGCAGCCCCTGCGCTGCGCTCGGGCATTCGAACTCCCGCGGGTGGTACTAAGCCTGTAGCGCTAAGCCTGCAGCCCTGATCCGTTACGTAACCGGTACGCAACTGCCGCTACTCAAGAGCGGTATTGCGCTGGTGCCGGGGGACTTATACGCTCATGATTATGAGCGCCACGATAACGATTAGTGAAAAACTAGCGCGCGATATTGCGGATATCGCGGCTCACTACGGAATGCGCGAAGAGCAGGTGTTACGCGAAAGCCTGGCGGCTCTTCGCAGCGAGCTTGAGGTCGCTGACCAGCTTGATGCACTGTATTCCAAGCGCGCTACCGCGATGGAGCGTTTGGGAAATTGAGGCGGCTCAACGAATGCGCGGTGGAACGCTGGTTGGCGCGGCGTGGATTTTATGTGCGCTCCCGGGCGGGGCTGCGCTCCTGCTTCCAGGGTGCCTTCGGGAAAATGTACGGGGTGGAACTGTACCCGAGTCCGCACGAAAAAGCCGCGAAAATCCTGCTGGAAGTAGAAACCCAGCATCCGCTTTTTGACGGAAATAAGCGGCTCGGGGCGCTGCTATGCGAAGCGATCCTCAACGAGTTCGGCTTCGCATTGATGATGAACGACGACGCGCTAGCTGACATGTGTTTCGCTGTCGCCGGAGGTCAATTACGGGATCTGGAACAGATAGCCGAGTTACTCGAAGAGAATTCGCGGCCGGGGTTTGTTAATGATTTGCATCCAGCACCGAAAGCTGAATAAACGTGACTATCGGGGTATACAGTTACACCATGAATGTGGTGAGAAGCACGGTGTTGGCCGGTGGGATGACGCTTATCTCGATGGTCGGGCTGCGGTCAGCCGGTCTACCCTGGTACGCCTGGGTTATTCAATTTGTGATTCTCGTGGGGGCCGGGTTGGCGTGGGGGAAATTCCTGGTTGGAGAATCTGCGGAATCTGGGTACACACAGGATTTTGAGACTTCCGGGGGTTCACCGGATTCCGGGGGTGTAGCTGGCCGGCAGCAGCGCCGCGCACTCGCCTTGCTGATCGGGGCAGTGGCTGCTGTGGTCCTTATTCTTGTGTATCTCTGCTTGGTTATGTGGGCGTGACCAACCGGGGGTAGGGGCCTTATAAGATCGCATGCTCCGTAAGTAGCTGTTTGAAGGGAGGCGGTTAAAAATGGATTGTAAGACCCTCATAGGTTTTGAAGCTGTGAGCTTGGTGTATTCGGTAGCTGGCAAGCCTAATAAGGTTATTTTTGATGATCTTACTTTCTCGGTGGAGCCCGGGAGCATTATGGCGGTAGTTGGCCGCTCGGGCTCGGGGAAAAGCACCGTCCTCGATGTGGCGTATGGAAAGCTGCCTCCCAGTTCGGGAAGGGTCTCCTGGTGCGATAGGGATCTCAGTTCTTTGCGTGAAAGCGAAGCGCAACATATCCGGCGCGCAAATATTGGGTACGTGGACCAGAAAGCGCTTTTACTAGGCGACCTAACTGTCCTCAAGAACGTTATGTGCGGGGGCGTTGATAAGACCACTGCACACTCATGGCTGGAAAAGCTTGGCGTCGCAGATATTTCGGAAAGCCGGGGAGCGAAGATTTCGGGTGGTGAAGCTCAGCGGGTAGCGCTGGCACGAGCGCTTGCAAAGCAACCTGATCTACTGATCTTGGATGAACCCACCTCGTCGCTCGACCTGGGAAACGCGCACGTGGTTGCCGAGATCTTACAGTTGGAGGCACGGCGGGGAGCCGGTATTCTTGTCGCCACTCACGATGACGTGATTGGGGCCATTGCTGACACGAAAGTGACCCTGTAAATGTTCCGGCCCAGTTGGAAGCGCAGTTCTGTTTACGTGCTCATAGCGCTGTTTTGCTTCGCGTGGGTCTTTGCCTCGCACATGGCATACTCCCTTGCCGGGGCCAAAATGGATGACGAATGGCGTGGACGTTACGACATTCTGGTCACCGATAAAAAGGCAGGCGAAGCTCTCTATTCCTCACGTGATAAAGCCGGAATGACGCTGCTGGAACAAAACTATGCAGCGCAGACCTTGCCGGAGTTGGAATCGCGAATACTCGAAGAAGTGAGAAAAATTGAGGGTGTGTCAGTCGCGGCACCGGTTGGTTTTCTCGGCAGTTACAAAGGATTTTGGGTACTTCCGCAAATTGCGTCGGATGGAATAGATTTCCAAACGTCACCTGTGAAGAGTTATCGCGTTACGTGGCAAGTGCGTGAGTCAGAAACTAAGGTTTTGGATAAAGGGACGGCGCAATATGACCTCGACGCCACAGGAATCATTGCTCGGCCCACGCCCACCGGCGGTGAGCCCACTGGAATTCAGTCGCATATAGGCATGCGACCAGAGCTCTACCGGTATCACTATCCAAGTGTCACCATCCCGGATGAAAACTCGGTTCTTCTCACGGCTTTTGCGCTGCCCGATGTGGCAACCAGTGTCGCAGTAGTAGATCCCGTATCGGAACGTGAACTTTTGGGATCGTCGGGAAAATGGCTCAATCCTCTCATTGAATTTGACAAGGTAGTTGAACGTAAATCAGACCTAGGGGACCGACTTAGCGCAGATGATCTCGCGGCTCTTCCGAACGGTGTTGTAGTTACTCAGCAAGACCTTTCTCTGGCACAGGAAGCAAGATCGGGAGAAGGGAGCGAGGTGATTGCGCCGCTCGCTGCAATGCCAGGAATGGCAGAACGTAGCCGCCCGGTCCCGTGGCGGGCATACGGAATGAACTCTCAGATATTTGGATACGTTGCTAACCAGGAGTTTTCACCGAATATCTCTATTTCTGTTGCCATAGAGAGCATTGACGAGCATGGAAACGCGGTGGACACAGTCGAGCAAAACATTGATCTGGCGCATGACAATGGCCCCTTTGGCTCGCGTGCGTTTTTGCTGCCTCTTCCAGAACAGGGTGGTGAAACCTATGGGCGAATAACTGAAAACTATACCAATGGGGCCTATGTTACTGCCGATAACGTTTTCGCTCCGAAACTCACTCCGGTTCCTGCGGGAGAAACGGTAGCGGAAGATGAAGCTTCGCGGCGAGCTCAGGCTGACGAGGAATATCGGGCTAGCTTTGTGGCGAATCCCGTAGGGATTGCTCCCCTTTATACTTCTTATAACGAGTCTGACTCTCTAGCCACGCAAGTAACTCCGCAGGAGCGTGGCGCAGAGATTACGTATCGCGCGACCTCTCCCTTAGACACCTCTCTTGGCTCGGTTGTTCGTGACGGTGGCGCACCTTTTGAGGTTGGCGAGTTCACTCCGCAGCAAACAAAAACCGATGACATACCTGGCATGGAGCCTCTCGGGGCGCTCGGACTCTATTCTTCAAATCACCTGATACAGGGAAGTGAACGAATCGACCACCTCCGCTCGGGGCTCGGTGTTGCGCTGAACCCACCATCGGCAGTGGTGTCTTACGAAAGCGCGGAAGCCCTTGCAGAGGAACTCCCGATCAACGCCATTAGGGTACGAGTCGCAAATCTTGAGGACCTAACTCGGGAAGATGCGCTAGTAGCTATCGGTAAAGTGGCTGATCGAATCCGGTCCTTAGGTGTAGATGCCAGGGTAGTGGCAGGCTCATCACTCGGGACTGCGAAGATTTGGGTACCGCAAACTGCGGGCCAAACCGATAGCGAGACCGGCCGTCAAGAAGTAGAAGCGCTTGGCTGGGTCGATCATCGCTATGTTGTGCTAGGCGCGGCGGATTTCATGGCAAGCCTCCTCACCACTCTAGTGCACTCAATCGCGCAGGCTGGCGGCTTCCTCATCATCGGCGTGATCGCGGTGGTGGGAGCGGTGGAATTTGCCGCGAGACGAACCAGATTCAATGTTCTCAAAAATCAAGGATGGTCCTCATCCTCATGCCTTGCAACCGTTCTTCGGGAAGAAGCGTGGGGGCTGATTCTCCTCGCATGTGCCCTTGTAACGACGGCACTGTTTTCAGTGGCGGAACAACCTCGATTACTAGCAAGCATCCCACTTGTTTGCGGGGCTGTTATCTATGCGCTCCTTCTTATCCTTCCGCTTCGTTACGCCAGTCGAAGGAGCAGCTCGAATCTTCCGCGAATCTCTCTTCTAGGCTGGTTAACCGTTGCTGAGGGACTGTTTATCGGAGTGTTCTGCTCGCTTCTTGGCGAAGTAGTAACAATGATCGCTTGGTTCCGAAATGGGGCCCGCGGGCTAGATATTGGCGAAGCTCTTGTTGAAGTATTGCTCCCAGTGCTTGTGGTCCTGGTGGCAGCGGCGGGCCTGGCAGTGAGCGTGCTGCTTCTCCTGGCGCGCAGGAAACAAACCGCTGTGCGGGACCTCAAAGAATTTGTGTACTGGAACCTGGGCTGGAGTACAAAGAAGATCCGTACCGTGCAGGCAGGTGTCTCATTCATCGTGGCCATGTGCTGTGCCTTAGTTGGTTGGATCGTCTCCGTGACATTGATCGGAGCCGGAATGGACCGCGGCCTGTATTGGATTGTTTTTTCTTCAGCTGCTGTCGTCCTGGTTCTCATCAACGGTCTCGGTGTGAACCCATCTACTCTCCCGCGCCGTTTTCGCGCGAGTCTACGTTTGCAGCGCTGAGAGGCGGGAAGGGACTTTCGTAACCCTGGGAATCGGCCATTCCTCCGGGCCTCGCTTCGAGAGTGTCAGTTAGCCGGGTACACTGCATCTGTGGTCGCCAATCATATTACTCAACAGGACTCGCCCGGGAACACGCAGCCCGGCAGCACACCGCTCGGTAGCGGCCCGGCCGGTGATACCCCGGCTGGCAGCATCCCGGCTGGAACTGCCCTCCTCACCCCGGTGGACGTGCGTGCGCTGTGCACGGCCCTGAATATCCGCCCCACCAAAACCCTGGGGCAAAACTTCGTGCACGACGGCGGCACCGTGCGCAAAATCGTGCGGGAAGCCGGGGTGGGCCCGGGGGATAAGGTCCTCGAAATTGGCCCGGGCCTGGGCTCTCTCACCCTGGCGCTCCTGGAAAGCGGCGCCTACGTATCCGCGGTGGAGATCGACGCCGCCCTCGCCGCAGCTCTCCCCGATACCGTGGCGCGCCGCCACAGCACTCCGGAGAATTTCGCGCTGTTGCACGCGGACGCCCTGAGTATCACCGGGCCCGAGCAGCTCGCTTGCCCGCCTGCGCTCCGCACTGGCCAGACCGGGGCCGCGGCCACCGGCACCGTAACCGCCAGCACTGGCGGTCCCGGCAGCACGCAGACCTTCGCCCCCACCGCTCTGGTGGCCAACCTTCCCTATAACGTGGCGGTGCCGGTGCTCCTCACCCTCATGGAAGCCCTGCCCAGCCTGGAAACCATCACCGTGATGGTGCAGCTGGAAGTCGCCGACCGCCTGGCTGCCGCCCCCGGCTCCCGCACCTACGGCGTGCCCTCCGTGAAAGCCGCATGGTACGGCAGCGCTACCCGCGGCGCGAAAATCTCCCGCCACGTTTTCTACCCGGAGCCGAATGTGGATTCCGCCCTTGTTCACCTGCGCTTGCGGCCCGTGCCCGGTACCGATGACCTGCGCGAACGCGTTTTTAAGGTAGTCGACGCCGCTTTCGCTCAGCGGCGTAAAACTCTGCGCAGTGCCCTGGGTTCCTGGGCCGGCAGCCCGGCCGCCGCCGAAACTATCCTCCAGCGGGCCGGGGTATCACCCCAGGCCCGCGGGGAAACCCTCACCATTGACGATTATGTGCGGATCGCGCAGGCCCGCGAACTCCCCAACTAAAAACCCCATTCCAAGGACCACCAGCTATGGCACATTTACTTTCGGTACATGACGTGGGCGTCAGCCTGGGAAGCAGCGATATTCTCAGCAACGTTTCCCTGAGTTTAGAGGACGGCAGCCGCATAGGCGTCGTCGGCCCAAACGGGGGAGGGAAAACCACGCTGCTGCGCCTCATCACCGGGCGGCTTGCGCCCACCAGCGGCGAGGTGATCCCGACCAATACCGCGACATTTGCCACGCTCACCCAGGCCGATGAGCTGCCCGATACCACGGTGCTCGAGGCGATTCACGCCGGAACCGCCCGCCACGAATGGGCCAGTGACGCGCGGGTGCGGGACCTGCATGCCGGGCTGCTCCCCGATATTCCCCTCCAGGCTCGGGTGCGTGAGCTTTCCGGCGGGCAGCGCCGGCGGGTAGCCCTGGCCCATACCCTCACCCGCGAGGCAAATATTATTATTCTTGATGAGCCGACCAACCATTTAGACGTGGAGGGTATTACTTTCCTGGCGCATTATATTAAGGAACGTTTCGGTGGGCCGCGCCCGCGCGGGGCGCTGGTGGCCGTCACCCACGACCGCTGGTTCCTAGATGCGGTGGCCACCCGCCTGTGGGAAGTGGTGCCCGGGGTGGAGGGTCCGCGCGGGCAGATTCCCGGCCGGGTGGAAACCTACGAGGGTGGGTATTCGGATTATATTTTCCAGCGGGCCGAGCGGGAACGCCAGGCCGCACTCGCCGAAGAAAAACGCAATAACTTATTGCGGAAGGAACTGGCGTGGTTGCGGCGCGGCGCCCCGGCCCGCACCTCCAAGCCGCGTTTCCGCATCGAAGCGGCGGAAAATCTTATTGCGGACGTCCCGGCTCCGCGCGATACCGTGGAAATGACGCGCATGGCAGCCTCCCGCTTAGGCAAAGAAGTGGTCAATCTTGAGGACGTCAGCCTGCGGTACGGGGTGGGTCCGGAAATTTTACGCGGGGTGACCTGGCGGATTGCGCCGGGCGAACGCGTGGGGATCTTGGGCGCGAACGGTGCCGGGAAATCCTCGCTGCTCGCGCTCATCGCCGGGCGGCTTGAGCCCACAACCGGGCACGTCAAACGCGGCACCACCGTGAAACTCGCCGAACTATCGCAGCACACTCGCGAACTCGACGAGGTTGCGGATTTGCGGGTGGTGGAGGCCGTGAACGACGTCGCAGCTCGCGTGCAGGTGGGGAAGAAAGAACTCACCGCGAGTCAGGTGACCGAGCGGATGGGATTCACCCGCGAACGTGCCTGGACGCGGGTCAGTGAACTTTCGGGCGGGGAACGGCGCCGCCTCCAATTCATGCGCCTGCTCATGGCCGAACCGAATGTGCTGCTCCTGGACGAACCGACGAATGACCTGGATACCGATACCCTCGCCGCGATGGAGGATGTGCTGGATGGCTGGCCGGGAACCCTCATCGTGGTCTCCCATGACCGCTACCTGCTCGAACGCATGACGGACCGGCAGATCGCGGTGCTCGATGGTCACGTGCGGGATTTGCCTGGCGGTGTGGATCAATATTTGCGGCTGCGTGAACAGGAACGAGAAGAGCGTGAGGGCGCCGGCGGCGTGAGCAACTCCGGGGCTGCGCCCGCCCCCTCCGGTGCCGGATCTGAAAAAAGTGCGAGTGCCCTCCAGCGCGAAGCCCGCAAAGAAGTGCAGCGTATTGAGAAACGCATGAACCGGCTGCGCGAGCAAATCGCCAAGCTGGAGGAGCGCAGTGCCGCCTGCGCGGTCAGCGGGGACTACGAGGAACTCGCGCGGATTGGCAAAGAGCTGAGTGAGGCAAGCGGCCAGCTTGACGAGCTAGAAGAACAGTGGCTGGAGGCAGCTGAAATAGCCGAGGGCTAAGGCGGGCGCACCCACCCAGCCAGAGCCGCCCTTCGGCCAGGTATATACACGTGGGGCCCGGGAGAAATCCCGGGCCCCACGTGCGTCGTCGTACTATATGAGAACTTAGGCGGCTTTACGGAAAATCTGCGTGAGCTTGACGCGCTCACCCATCCGCAAAATCGAGCGTTCGTAAATCTTGCCGGCCAGGATCGCCAGCAGGAAGACCCCAAGTGCGTTGATGCCAACCGCCGCCAGTTCTTCCACGAGCGGGACCTCGCCGACCGCGGTGCGCATCGGCATCATGAACGGACCGAAGAAGGGCAGCACCGAGAGAATCTTCGTGATCGCGGCCTCCGGGAGCGCCGGAATGAGGTAGATAGCGGTGTAGAAGGGGATGAACTGGACGAACATAACCGGGGTGTTGATTCCGGCCAGGTCTTCCTGGCGGGACACCGTGGCCGCCAACCCGCCCACCAGCGCGGTGGCGGTGAAATAGCCGAGTACCATCCACAGGACCGTGCGCGCCACCATCCCGGCCAGCCCGAATTCCTGGAGGAAACTGAGATCGGGAACCAGCCCGGAAATTGCCACACCGGTAATAATTGCGCCGATATAGCCGAAGAGGATCACTACCCAACCGGCTCCCAAGCCCAGTACTTTGCCGAGCAGCAGGACGCGCGGGCGGACCGTGGTCAAAATAATTTCCACCACGCGGGAAGATTTTTCTTCGACGACGCCGGCACCAACCGCGCCAATTCCACCCATCACCATGAAGAAAATCAGCATGGCACTCACCGAACCGATGAGGAAACCGATGGGATTAGCTTCGATGCCGGAGGGAGTGTAATTCACCGTCTGCACCTGAAGATTATTAATGGTATCCAGCTGGGCGAGGACCGTGGCATCCACCCCGGATTGTTCCAGCACGTAGGTGCTCAGCACCTTCTTGAGAGCGGGAAGTTCCTTCGGATTCGGGGACGTGGCCACGATCTGCGGATCGAGGGCGGTACCGGAAATACCGATCTCCGCTTCCGGTTCTTCAGCCGCTAGCTCGGCGGCGATATTAGTGGTCGGGAGGGCGGAAAAACCGGCGCCCTCGAGGTAGGGCTGGAGCTCCGCGGCGCTGGCTTCCAGGTAAATGCCCTGGGCTTGCGGGGCCGGGGCGGCTCCGTTAGCTTCATCATCCCCGCCCAGGAAGACGCGGCCCGCGAAGCCGGCCACAATAGCAATCACCCACATGACCGCCAAGGAAATCATGGTGGCGCGGGAAGCGAAAACGTTCTTGAACTCGCGTGCGAAAACGATGCGTACCATTACTTAGCCTTCTTTCCGAACAGCGAGCCGAACAGGCCACGCTTTTTCTTGGGGGCGGCCGCATCACCTTCCTCCGCGGAGGGCACCTGAACAACGTCGCGGAACAATTCCGTGAGGTGGGGGCGGCGCTGGGTGAATTCCACCACGGTGCCGGCGCGCTGGGCCGCATTGAGAAGCGCGGCGGTGGGATCGGCGATGGTTTCCGCAGCGGCCGTGTTGATACCGGTTCCTGCGGTGATACCGGCGGTCGGGGTTTCCACGAGCACCCGGGTAATCCCGGCGCTCAGCGGCGCCTCCGAGGTACCGGCCAGCGGATCGGGATGGACGGTAAATCCGGCCTGGCTGAGGGCCGTGTGCAGCGTGGCTTCCTCGGCACGTACCGCCAGCGCGTAGGGCGGATTACCGGAATTTCGCAGCTCATCGACGGTGCCACGGGCCACGATATTTCCACCCGCGAGAATCCCAACGCTATCGCAGAGGCGTTCCACCAGATCAAGCTGGTGGGAGGAGAAAATAACCGGAACACCCTCATCGGCCTTCTGGCGCAGCGTGTCACTCATGGTGCGCACCGCCACCGGGTCCAGCCCGGAGAAAGGTTCGTCAAGAATGAGGAGTTCTGGATCGTGAATGAGGGCGGCGGCCAGCTGCACGCGCTGCTGGTTACCGAGGGAAAGTTTCTGGACGGCATCCTCCCGGCGTGAACCCACCCCGAGGCGATCCGTCCAGCGTTCCATGGCGGCCCGCGCCGCATCCGGGCTCATCCCGTGCAGGCGCGCAAAATAGATCAGCTGCTTATCGACCGGCATTTTTGGGTAGAGACCGCGTTCTTCTGGCATATAGCCGATGCGCTGGCGCGCCGCGAAATCAATAGGGCCACCATTCCAGGTCACCTGCCCGGAATCTTTACTCAGGAGGCCGAGCATAATGCGCATTGCAGTGGTTTTCCCGGCGCCGTTCGAGCCGACGAAACCGAAGATTTCACCGGGGCGAACCGCGAAGGTGAGATTTTGCAATACTTTGCGCGACCCGAAACTCTTGGAGATGTTCTCAACGGAGAGCATGAGGGGTACGTCCTTGCTGTCGTGCGATTGATGAAAATTCTAGGGGTAGCACGCCACGCGCTCAGACACGGGCAACCGCCGCGCGCAAGACCGGTGACGTCACCTAGAGCGCCATCGTTCTATTTGCGTGTCGCTGTCCATTCTATGTCACGGCACGGGGCAAACCTAAAACTGCACTTCCCGCTCAATGCGTTCCTTTGCGCTGGCTCAGTGCCCACCGCGAGTGAGCAGGCGCGGTTGCGATTCCAGCCCGCGTAAGCCGTTCCACATAAAGTTCACCACGTGCTCCGCCACTGTTTCCTTATCGGGCTGGCGCACATCCACCCACCACTGGCCCACCTGGCCGAGTGCCCCGGCCAGAGTCTGCCCGTAAATGCGGGCATACTGCGGAGAAATACCATTGCGGCCGAGCATGGGCGCCAGTAAATCCGAGGCGTAATCAGCCACATCCGCGATCACGGTGGAGAAGGAATCCCCGCCGAGCGTAGCTGGCGAGCGCTGCACGAGGAGGCGAAAACCGTCGTCGTTATGCTCGATGTAATCCAGTACGGCGACGACGATGGACTCGAGCACCTCACGCTCGGGTAAGCCAATATTCATACGCGCGGAGAGCAATTCCGTGAGCGTGACGAGTTCACGATCCACCACCACGTTGTAAATGCCCTCTTTGGACCCGAAGTGTTCGTACACAACCGGCTTGGAGACCTGGGCGGCCGCGGCGATTTCTTCAATGGAAACACCGTCAAAACCCTGCGCCGCGAAAAGTTCGCGGGCCACGCCCACCAATTGTTTACGCCGGTCTGCTCGCGACATGCGCACCCGCTTCTTTTCCGAAGCGGGGGCCGGTGTGGTGGCCGGAGTGGAGGTGTTCGGGGAGGCAGCCGCGGTGGTGGCAGCGGTGTTCTGGGTGGGGTGGGTAAGCGTGTTATTGGCGGCGCGCGCAGCATCGATGCCGTTCGTGCCCTCAGGCGAGGTCTGTTTCATACTTAGTATTATGCCAGGAGCGCTTCGGTCGGTTAGACTATATCGGTGCCGGCCCGCGCGTCGGCAGTTTTCCGCCATGGTGTAACGGCAACACAGCGGTCTTTGGAACCGTTATTCTAGGTTCGAATCCTAGTGGCGGAACGTTTTCGGGCGTAGCGTCAGCGTCCGTGGCGAACTATAGGGCGCATCGCCGCCAGAAAAGGGAAGGCATGGATCTCTCCGCTGTCGTCATCCTGGCTGCTGGCCAGGGAACTCGCATGAAATCAGCCACCCCGAAACTTTTGCATGAGGTGTGCGGCCGCACCCTGCTTGGGCATGCCATCACCGCCGCCCGCAGCTTGAATCCCCAGCATATTGTTGTGGTGGTGCGTCACGAGCGGGAGCGGGTGGCCGCCCACGCTCGTGAGCTGGACGATTCTGTCATCATCGCCGACCAGGATGAGATCAAGGGCACCGGCCGCGCGGTGTGGTGTGGGATGGAAGCCCTGGGAGCCGATGTGACCGGCCCGGTTCTCGTTATGGCCGGTGATACCCCGCTTTTGGGTGGGGAGATTCTCGGGGAGCTTGCGCGCGCTCATGGGAACGGTGCTTACAAGAACGACGCCGCCGCTACCGCCCAGGCGCTCCCTGCCAGCCCCGCTGTCACCGTGCTGAGCGCCCGGGTTCCCGACCCGGCTGGCTACGGGCGGATTGTGCGCGATAGCCAGGGAACCATCTGCGCCGTCGTAGAAGATAGAGACGCAAGTGCGCAGCAGCGTGCCATCGACGAAATCAATACCTCCACGTATATTTTCGATGCCGCGTTTTTGCGCGAGGCGCTGGCGACCCTGGGCACCGATAATGCCCAGGGGGAAATGTACCTGACCGATGTGGTGGCGCGGACGTACCAGCTCGGAGCTGGGGTTGGTTCCTATGTGAGCAGTGATTACTTGGCTGCGGAAGGTGCGAATGACCTTGTCCAGCTGGCGGCCCTGCGTCGGGAAATGAATCGGCGCATCGGGGAGAAGTGGATGCGCAGCGGGGTGAGCATTATTGATCCGGCCACGGCGTGGATTGATGTCCAGGTGGAGTTGGAGCCGGATTGCGTCGTCGAACCTAATAGTATTTTGCGTGGAGCCACGCGGGTGGCGCGGTTCGGGCACGTGGGCCCCGGGGAACTGAGCAATGTCATCGTGGAAGAAGGCGCGCGGGCGCGGCATGTGTACCTGCGCGATTGCCTCATCCCAGCCGGGAAATGCGCCCGGCACGCGGTGGCGCTCGGGGAAGCCGCCCAGCACCGCTGTGGTGGGTAAACACTGTTCTGGCGGTAAACGCCGTTTACCAGGTAGCGGGTAGCGCCGCGATCACATAAGCTGACAACGTCGAAAAACCCAAGCAGGCGAAACACATCGGGGGAGCACAATGAGTACGGGAATGCGGGTATCGAACGATAAGCGGCTGGTCCTAGCCACGGGCCGCGCTTATCCGGAGCTGGCGGAGGAGGTGGCACGCTGCCTCCACATCAGCATGCTGCCCACCACCATCTACGATTTCGCAAATTCAGAAATTTACATCCGCTATGAGGAGTCAATCCGCGGGGCGGATGTTTTTATTATGCAGGCCTTCAGCAGCCCCATTAATAAATGGCTGATGGAGACGCTGCTCATGGTGGATGCCGCCAAACGTGCCTCGGCCAAGCGCATCACCGTGGTGGCGCCGTACTACCCCTACGCCCGCCAGGATAAGAAGCATAAGGGCCGCGAACCGATTTCGGCGCGACTGGTGGCTGATCTACTCAAGACGGCCGGCGCGAACCGCATTATGAGCGTGGATTTGCACGCCGCGCAAAGCCAGGGTTTCTTCGACGGGCCGGTGGACCACCTGTGGGCGATGCCCACCCTGGTCGAATACGTCCGCTCGATTATTACCGGCGACGACGCCGTTATGGTCTCACCCGATGCCGGCCGTATTAAGGTGGCTGAGCAGTGGTCTTCGCGCCTAGGTGGAATTCCGCTGGCTTTTGTGCATAAGACCCGCAATATTGAGAAAGCCAATTCCGCGAAGGCCAACCGCGTGGTTGGTGACGTGGCAGGCAAAACCGCCATTATTGTTGATGACATGATCGATACCGCCGGTACGCTGGTCGGCGCGATTCGCGTGGTCAAGGATGCCGGCGCCAAGGACGTTATCGTGGCGGCCACCCACGCGCTGCTTTCCGGGGAAGCGGTGGAGCGGCTTTCGAACGCTCCGATTCGCGAACTCGTGGTGACCGACACCGTGCCGATTCCCGATGAGAAGCGTTTCAAGGGCCTGACGGTGCTCTCCATTGCCCCCACCCTGGCCCGCGCCATCGACGAAGTCTTCGAGGACGGCTCGGTGACCTCGCTATTTGACGGCGCGTACTAAAGGTGAGGTAGCCTCACGAGGAGGCGCTGGTGCGCTTTGAGCGCGCCGGCGCCTTTCTTGTTGTAGTGGTAGCGCGGTGCTTTCTGGGGGGGGAAAAAGTACCGGGCTCTGTTTGCGGCTGGGAAGCCGGTACGTTGTACGGTTTGGCGCGGATACTTTGCGCGGCTGGGAAGGGAGATAACGCACGTGGTGGTCACATCGACTTGGGCGCTGTCCGTACTTGTCTTCGCTACCGGCCTGCTTGGGGGCATCGTGGGGTACCTGACCGGGGTGGCCTCGCTGGTTACCTACCCGGCGCTGCTGGCCCTCGGGTTCCCGCCAATTACTGCCAATGTCACGAACGCGATCAATAATTTCGGGAGCAGCCTGGGGTCGGTACTCACCGGCTGGCGTTCCATGCGGGCCGTGCAGGCTTACCCGTTGTGGCCGCAGATGTTTATCAGCGCGGTGGGCGGAGCTATCGGCGCGGTACTGCTGCTGGCTTTCGATCCGAAAGTTTTCGAGTTCGTGGTGCCCTGGCTGGTGCTCATCGCTACCCTCTCCACATTGATCGGCCCCTACCTGGAACGACGCGGCATCCACGCGAATATTCCGGTTCCCACCTTCCTGGTGCTGGTGGGAGTGCTGGGCGTGTACGGAGGTTATTTCGGCGCGGCCTCCGCGGTTGTGTATCTTGGCATCGCCGCGATCCTCACCCCGATGACCACCCACGAGGCACTCCTCCTCAAATCCCCGGTTCTGGGCTGCGCCAATCTCACGGCCCTGCTCTTTTTCATCTGGTCCGGGGAAGTGGATTACGCGGCGGCGCTGACCATGATGCTCGGCGGGTTGTTGGGCGGGATGGTCGGCCCGCACCTTCAGCGTTTCCTCCCCGGAGGTGTGGTGCGCTGGCTGGTCGGCATATTCGGAACCGCGCTCGCGGTTTGGCTGTTGCTGCGAGCATTGGGGTAGGGCGGCGCGGCGAGGTAGACGGCATTGAGCAAGCCCTATAAGAATGTGCGCGGCTGCCGTAATTCCGGGTCGGCCACCTACTCAGTTCCTTACCCTCTACCGGCTCATTCCCTCACCCGCCACCCGCGCTGGCGGAAGGCCTCGGCCAGGCGAGCGGTTGCGGGAACTTCGCCGCTCGTGATGCGCGGAAGCACGGGCTTGCCCGGGTTGAACATCATGCGGACGAGCCGCCGGGGAAGGCGGAGATCCGGGTGGAAAACCTGTAGTTCGATCCAGCCGTAACTGGTGCGGAGCTCGCGCCGCTGGCGATCCTTGACCTGCTGAGAGGCGTCTCGGTGAGGTGCGCCGTCGTACTCCACAATGATGCGCTGCTCCTCGAAGAGCATATCGGGCTGGCCGAGCGAGCGCCCGTCCGGGGCGAGAAGCCGCTGGTTAAGGCACGGCTCCGGGAATCCCGCCATGGCAATAATGAGCCGCAGCAGAGTCTCCATTGGCGAATCCACGCCCACCCGCGCCCAGGCCAGCGCCGCGCGAAAGTGTGCCACAAAATTCCAGCTCGGGTGTTCGGCCAGGAATATTTCCAAGCCCTCGCGGGTGGCGTAGGGCGCCGACCTCCCCTCGAAGCGCCGGCGAGGAATGCGCAGGAGCGCGTCGATTGCCGCAATGAGCTGGTAAAACGATAGATCCGGCACGCTCGCCAGCACTGCCCGCGGCCGCGACGCAATGCGCAGGTTCCCGCCGGGCGTGCGGATCGTTTCTATGTCGCTGTCCAGCAGCTGCGTGCGATCCCAGCGGATAAGGGGGTGGGAATGTGGGTAGTTTTTTTGAAGGGGATGAGAGGTTTACCGGTTTAGAGCTGTCCCATGTCACTAGACGAGGTGGTAGTGGTAATCCCCAAAGGCGCACTGCGGAGCTCCCTGTTACCACGCTTGTAGGAAATCTATGAAGGAGAGCAAGAAGAACGTCGACTTCCGTTATGTCACGTTTGGTGTCCCGATAAATTCCGGGTGCTAGCCGCTCGAAACGCCGATGTCTGGTGAAGGACCTAGGTAACCCAAGCTTATCGAGCTGCGGGAGACTAAAGATGGGAGGATGTAGTGGAAGATCTCGGATTCGTTTGCTCATGGGGTGAGTATTGAGCCTCACGGTCATTTGGGCAAGGTGCTATCCACAGGAACAAGAGGTTATCCACAAGCGAAAGCCGACCGGGAATCGCTTGAAGGTGCCGCTAGCGTGCCTCCACAGGTGCGCCAAAACAAAATGTACGTGGGTGACAGTTTTTCGGCGTTTTAATGTCCAGGATGTACATTTTGTGGGTCTTAAGGTTCAAAATGCACGTTTTGTGGGTGGGAAAGGGTGGTACGACGACGGCGCCAGCTGGCGGGGCGGATTCTAGCGAGGCGGATGGTGTGGCAACGTGGGCATTCCGGGGTTGAGCAGCCCGTGACGGCGTGGCTGCGTGCGTATGCCCAGGTCAGGCGGGTGTGAGTGCGTTGCGGTGAGTCGAGGTTTTTGGGCGCGGGTCGCGGGTGTGCCAGTGGGTGTGCCAGTGGAGCGGGCTGGCGGTGAGGCGCTGGTAGGGCAGGAAGGGCACGGGGTATGTGAGGAGCGGCAAAAAACTTTGTTTTTTGCCGCCGTCGCCCTAAAATTGACGGCGTTGCTTCGGCGAGGGAGGGAGCTCGAAGCGCGGAATCACCTGGTGAACCTGCGGGCAGGGGAGCTGGGAACGGGATCCGCGCTCGCGAACTTTTCCGTTATCGACGCGGCAGGCGCTCCTTCGGGTGGCCTGCTTTACGAGGCCACCACCCGGCGCGGTCTGCGCGCCTCGGGTGTTCATATTGACAATATCTAGGTCAGCCCGTCATTCGGGTGACCGGTAATACAACGAAGGAGAATCATGGCTATTGATGCTGCCAAGCTGACTGCCGAAACCCGTGATGAATTTGGCAAGGGTGCGGCTCGCCGCCTGCGCCGCGATGGGCGCGTTCCCGCGGTGCTTTACGGGCACGGGATTGAGCCGGTGCACGTGCACCTGGATGCGCACGACATGTTCCTCGCGGTCAAGGGCAATCCGAATGCCCTGGTCAGCCTTACTATTGATGGTGAATTGAGCCTCGCGCTGGTCAAGGACATTCAGCGCAATCCGCTCTCGCGCTCCATTGAGCACGTTGACTTCCTGCGCGTCAAGCGCGATGAAAAGGTCGAGGTTGAAATTCCGGTGGTCGTTGTGGGCGAACCGGCTCCGGGCCTTATCAACACCCTCGAACTCCTCAATATTCTGGTGTCTGCCCCGGCAATCGATATTCCGGAATCCATCGAGGTCAACGTCGAAGGTCTCGAAGATGGCGCACGTATCACCGTTGCGGACCTCAAGCTTCCCGAGGATGTGGAAGCCCTGGTTGACGGTGAAGAAATCGTCTCCCTGGTCATGGAGCCTCAGGTTGATAAGGCGCTGGAAGAAGCCGATGCCGCTATGGCCGAAGCTCAGGCAGAAGAAGCAGCCGAAGAAGCGGCAGCTTCCGAAGGTGCCGGCGAGTAAATCAGCAATGCACCCCACTCGCCACGAGTGACTTTCACGCGGCCGCGGACGCAATGTCCGCGGCCGCGTGCCATGTCGGCGTCGTCGTAAAAAATACGAGGCACGCAGGAACGCAACAATCTCGGGTAAGCGGGTACGGTTGAAGATGCACAGGAGGAACGCATGTACGCTGTTGTTGGATTAGGTAATCCCGGTGCTACCTATGCCGGAACTCGCCACAATTGTGGGTATATGGTGGTGGCGGAGCTTGCCGCGCGCTGCGGGGGGCAGTTGCGCTCGCACGGCGCCACCCAGACGAACCAGCTTTCCGCGCGGGTGGGGGTGATGCCCGGGCAGGCCGGTGAGCAGGTCATTCTTGCCACGTGCCAGTGCTATATGAATACCTCGGGAGGGCCGGTGAGCTCGCTGCTGCGCTATTACGACTGCCCGGTGGAGAACCTTATTGTGGTTCACGATGAACTTGATCTTCCTTTCGGAACGCTGCGTCTCAAGCGCGGCGGGGGCGAAGGCGGGCATAACGGGCTCAAGTCGATTTCGCAGTCCACGGGCTCGAAGGATTATATTCGGCTGCGCTTCGGCATCGGCCGGCCGCCCGGGCGCCAGGACCCTTCCGATTTTGTGCTGCGCCCTTTTAGTTCGGCGGAGCGCAAGGAGCTTGACGTGCTCATCGCACAGGCCGCGGACGCCGTGGAGGATGTGCTACGTAACGGGCTGGAAAGCGCCACGATGCGTTTGCATACGAAGCATTAGCCGGTGGCGCCGAGCGTGAACCAAAACCCCAGAAGGACGAGGAAGGAAACGAGCGTCCCGTGCAATTAGAATCCTTGCTGCCGCTCATCGGCGCCGATCCCGCTCTGAGTGGCGCCGCCGCTTCGACCGCTACTCGCCTGGATATTCCGATGCCGCGCGGGGTGGTGCCCCCGGCCCTGGCCTACCTTACGCACGGCGGTGATTCGGTAACCGGCCCCGCCGCATCGCATCCCCTCCACGTGGCCATTACCGCGTCGGGGCGGGAGGCCGAAATCCTCGAGGGCGCGATGCGCGCGTACCTCCCGGCCGAGCAGATCGCGGTATTCCCCTCCTGGGAAACGCTCCCGCACGAGCGCCTGTCCCCGCGTTCGGATACGGTGGCCCGCCGCCTGCTCACCCTGCGCCGCCTGGCCCATCCGGAAGAATTCGAGCCGCTGCGCCTGCTCATTATGCCGGTGCGGGCGCTGCTCCAGCCCATTACCCGCGGGCTGGGTGATCTGGCGCCCGTGCGCATCCGCCTCCATGAGGATGCCCCCATGGAGGAGGTGGAAAACGCGCTGGTGAACGCTGCTTACACCCGGGTTGATATAGTGGAACGCCGCGGCCAATTCGCGGTGCGCGGCGGAATTCTGGACGTTTTCCCGCCCACGGAACGCCATCCGATCCGCGTGGAATTCTTCGGAGATACCGTGGACGAAATCCGCACTTTCTCCGTGGGCGACCAACGTTCCATGGAGGAACGCGAGGAGCTCTACGCCCCGCCCTGCCGCGAAATTCTCCTCACCGAATCGGTGCGTACCCGCGCCCGCGCGCTCATCAGCGAGCTGCCCGGCGCCACCGATATGCTCGACAAAATCGCCGCTGGCATCGCCCCGGAGGGCATGGAGTCCCTCACGCCGGTGCTCGTGGACGGCATGGACGCCGTGGTGGATGTGCTTCCCGCCACCGCCCGCCTCCTCATTATCGAGCCGGAGCGCGTGGACCAGCGCGCCGAGTCGCTGATTGCCACCACGGAGGAATTCCTGGCGGCGGCCTGGAGCGCGGCGGCGGCCGGGGGTACGCCGCCGGTTCAGGCCAATGCGGCGAGTTTCGCGAGCGTCACGGCCACCCGGGCGGAAGCGCTGAAACGCGGCCAGGCCTGGTGGACGCTCGGCGGCTTTTCCGGAAACGTCGCCTCCACTGGAGGCACCACCAAGAACGACGACGCCGGCGCCGCTGTCGCGGCGCGCGAACCGCGCAAATTCCTCGGGAAAGTTGATGAGGCTCTCGCCGCTATCGGGGAGCAGGCACGGCGCGGGGTGCGGCAGGTGCTGGTGGTGGACGGGCCGGGCTTGGCGCGCCGCTACGCGGAACAGCTCGGTGAGCTGGGCGTTCCCGCCAGCGCGGTAGCGGAGCTCCCCGCGCATTTCGAGTCCGGGGTGGTTTACGTGGTGGCCGCGCCCATCGCCGAGGGTTTCGTTATGGAAGGCCAGCAGCTCGGGGTGTACGCGGGCGCGGATCTGACCGGGCGGGGCGGTTCTTCCACCCGGGATATGCGCACGCTGCCCAAGCGGCGCCGCAAGAATGCCGTTGATCCGCTGTCTCTTACTCCCGGGGATTTTGTGGTGCATGATCGCCACGGGGTGGGCCGTTTCGTGCGGATGGAAAAGCGCGCGATTGGCGGTAAAGGCGGGCAGCGCGAATATATTGTGCTGGAGTACGCGCCGTCGCGGCGCGGTGGGCCGCCCGATCAGCTTTGGGTGCCCACCGATCAACTTGACCAGGTCTCGAAGTATTCGGGCGGCGAATCCCCGAGCCTCAATAAAATGGGCGGGGCCGATTGGGAGAAAACGAAGTCGAAGGCCCGGGCTGCCACCCGCAAAATTGCTTCCGAGCTTATTCGTCTCTACGCGCAGCGCATGGCAACTCCGGGTATCGCATTTTCGCCGGATACTCCCTGGCAGCGCGAGCTCGAGGACGCTTTCGCCTACGTGGAAACCCCCGATCAGCTGCACACCATTGACGAAGTGAAAGCCGATATGGAAAAGCCGGTTCCCATGGATCGCCTTATTTCCGGGGATGTGGGCTACGGCAAAACAGAGATTGCGGTGCGAGCGGCTTTCAAGGCGGTGCAGGATGGCCGCCAGGTGGCGGTTCTGGTGCCGACCACCCTGCTGGTGGAGCAGCATCGGGAGACTTTCGAGGAACGCTACGCCGGTTTCCCGGTGCGGGTGGCGGCGCTTTCGCGTTTCCAGAGCCCGCGCGAATCGGAGGAGGTCATTTCCGGGCTCGCCGCTGGCAGTATTGATGTGGTGATCGGCACCCACCGCCTGCTCACGGGAAATGTGCGTTTCAAAGCCCTCGGCCTGGTGGTGATTGACGAGGAGCAGCGTTTCGGCGTCGAACATAAAGAGACGCTCAAGCAGATGTACCCGAATATCGATGTGCTCTCGATGTCGGCCACCCCGATTCCGCGCACGCTGGAAATGGCGGTCACGGGAGTGCGGGAAATGTCCACCCTGGCCACTCCGCCCGAGGAACGCCACCCGATTCTCACCTACGTGGGTGCGCGGGAAAATCGCCAGATCAGCGCCGCGATTCGCCGCGAGTTGCTGCGCGACGGCCAGGTTTTTTACGTGCATAACCGGGTGGGGGATATGGGCCGGGTGGCCGCGCAGCTCGGCGAGCTGGTGCCCGAGGCGCGCATCGCCGTCGCCCACGGAAAAATGAGCGAACGCGATCTGGAAAATGTTATTCAGAATTTCTGGGATCACGAGATAGACGTCCTCATCTGCACCACCATCGTGGAAACGGGCCTCGATATTTCCAATGCGAATACGCTCATTGTGGATAATGCCGATAAGCTCGGGCTTTCCCAGCTCCACCAGCTGCGCGGGCGCGTGGGCCGCGGGCGCGAGCGTGCCTACGCGTATTTCCTTTATGATCCGGATCGCGCGCTCACGGAAACGTCCCTGGAACGCCTGCGAACCATCGCCGCGAATACCGACCTCGGGGCCGGCACCCAGGTTGCCATGAAGGACCTCGAAATCCGCGGGGCGGGCAATATGCTCGGCGGCGAACAATCCGGCCATATTGAGGGCGTTGGTTTCGATTTGTACGTGCGCATGGTCTCCGAAGCGGTCGCGAAAATACGTGGGGAGATTCCGGGCGACGACGACGCCAGCAGCGATGTGCGCATTGAGCTGCCGGTGGAAGCCTACCTGCCCGAAGATTACGTGCCTTCCGAACGGTTGCGCCTGGAGATTTACACCAAGTTGGCGGCTTCGCGCGGGGAGGCCCAACGCGAGGAAATTCGCGCGGAATTGCGCGACCGCTACGGGGAGATTCCCGAGGTGGCCGCGCGGCTTTTCCGGATAGCGCAGCTGCGTGACCTGGCGCGCAGTGCCGGGCTGGAGGAAATTACCCAGATGGGGCGCAATGTGCGTTTCACACCGGTGGCGCTGCCTGACTCGCGGCAAGCTCGGCTCAAGCGCTTGTATCCGGGGGCGATGCTCAAGCCGGCGGTTCGAGTCCTCATGGTTCCTGTTCCGCCGGCGCCTGCCGCTGGAAGCGGCGGGTCTGGAAGCACACGGCCGGTGTCGCTCGGGGTGGCGCAGACGTCCGCGCGCCTCGGAAGTGGAGCACCCATGGAAGGTGATGAGCTGCTCGAGTGGGTGTCCAATCTCATCACCGCGGTATTTATTTCCTCAGTGGGGTAGCAGCGGGTTTAGCAGCGGGCTATTCCGGACTTGCGGCCGGTGTTCCCGGCTCGCTGGCCTGCCCGCATACGCACCGCTGTGACGGTTTTGCATTTGAAGCATCTTTATTAATACTGCCGTAATTTGATAACTTAAATCGTACGTTGTGGCGGTGGAATCGATGGGCTGGGCTACGGGTACCCGCGTGGAAAGCTGGCGCGCTCGTGTGCTTATGTTCGTTAGGGGCGCCTAAGTCCAAGAAATGGGATGACGCAACGGCACCGATGGTGGCGGCTACCTGTGGCGTGGCTGCTGAGAGCGTAAGGAAGAATATGAAGAAAGTACTCAGAGGTGTCGTGGCTGCCGCGACCGCCTGCACAGTGATGCTGGGCGGTGCGGGCGCGGCTCTCGCGGATTCGACACGCCTGAACGAAGCCACCGCGCCGCTTGCTTCGGAGGTGTCTTCGGGTGCCGGAGCTGCGGGCGCTGCCGATGCAGGCGCGCCGGCCCCTGCCGCCGCTGCTGATACCAGTACTGCCGACTACGCTGCGGGCAAGATTAATGAAGCCTTGGGGGCTACCCCTGCCGATCAGGCCGATGCCTGGATGGTCAGTGCGCTGCAGAATCAGGCCTCTCACTACTCCAAGGCCTATGTGGACCAGCGTTTCGTTGCGGCCGCCCAAACCTATGTGAATGCCTATTCCAACGGGGTATCCGAGCTGGACAAGGCCATTGTTGAAGTAACCAAGACGGCTAAAACCGTTGCGGAAATGGATCGCCGGGTCAACGAAGAATTCCAGAAGTCCGCGGCCGGAAATAAGAGCGAAGTTGTCCAGAAGATTCGTTCCTGCATCGACCTCGCCAAGCAGGGCAAGAGCAAGGAATTCAACCAGTGCCTCAACGGCATTATCGTGCTGCAGAATCTCGAAGCCTACGAGAAGATGATTATTGCGGGTGACGCGGTGCTCAACGGGGATGTTTCCTATATTGATGCGGACACCCTCGCCCAGCTCAAGAAAGACGTTGCCTACCTGCGTGAAGCGGCGGCGTACCGCCCCGAAGCTGAGAAACTGACCGGGAAGACGTGGTGGAAGGATATTGATCCGGCTACCATTACCCCGCTTGGGGATGCTGAATATGCTCGCCTGGAACAGCTGCGCTGGATTATCTCCGGCGAAAAGGAATTCAACGGCGTGAAAACCACCTACGGGCAGAGCTCGAACCGGGTGCGTGATTTGGTCCGCAAGGCGGGCTCTCTCAAGGCCAAGGCTGATACCGCTGCCCTTATCGCGGGCTTGCAGAACCCGGTGGTGCGCAATGCGGCCCAGCAGCTTTTCGATGCTGCCCCGGATAACTACGCTGCCGATACCTTCTCCCATGTGCTTCCGCTCCTTGATGCCTGGGCTACCAAGCTGAGTGAAGCGAAAGCCGCTATTGAAGCCGAACAGGCCGCTCAGCTCAAGGCCCTGGCCGCGCTGGATTGCGCTCCGCAAGCCGCGCGTACCCAGGCCGAAGCCGATATTCAGGCAGCCACCGCTGCGGCACTCGAGAAACTCAATCCGGTTGTGGACGAAGGCGTGCTCGCTGAGATCACTGCCGAACACGCAGCAACCGTGCGTGGCGCCGTCCATAACGTTGCTTCCCTCAAGGAATGCACACCCGCGGACCCGACCCCGACCCAGCCGGCGCAACCGACGCAGCCTGCCGACCCGACCCAGCCGGCGCAGCCGACCGATCCGGATCAGCCCTCCCAGCCGGCCGCTCCGGCTCAGCCCGCGGATCCGACCGCGTCCGCGCAGCCCACTGTGCCGGCACCCGCGGACCCGGCCCCGGCCGAATCCTCCAAGCCGGCCACTCCTGCTAAGCCCGGCAAGACCGTGGTGAAGAAGTCGGCGAAGAAGCTCCCGAATACCGGTGCGGAAGCCGCCTCCTTGGCGCTCCTCTCCGGTGTCCTGCTCACCGGCGGGGCGCTCGCAGTGCGGCGTCGTCGTGCCGCCTAAACGCGACCATTAAATGAGCTGATGCTCGGGCGGGCCCGGCACGTGCGATATACAAGCGCGTGCCGGGCCCGCTTTTTCGAAAAACTAGTGACGTTTCATTTTTTTGCTCTAGGATGATAAAAGCACAACAAAGGAGTTGTTATGACGATGAACGTGAGTCCGAATCTTCTAAAGAATTTTGCGCGGCGCACGTACGGCGTTGCGGGTGCGCTGTTGGTCATCGCGATTTTCCTCCAGATTGCGGGGCCCTTCGCCATGCTGGAGCTCAATGAGCTTTCCGCTGGCACCGCCGATCCGGTCAAGGTTGGCGTGGCCTATGTGGTCAAGGTGCTCATGGACATCTTTACCCTGCAGCTGGCCGGGGTTGCCGCGCTCATCGCTTTCCTGGCTCACCCCGTGCTGACCTCGGTGGTGAAAGAGGAGGGGAGCGGGGCGGGCGTCGTCGTCGTACCTAACGGCGCAGCGGAAGAAACCACGGCGCACTAAACTCTCCGCGCAAGTGCGTGAGCTAGTTAGCACCCGGGCGGTTCGCGCGCGGTGCCAAAGTCCCGAGTGGGCGAAAATCTTCGCGGCTCAGGGCGAAAACGCCGAGTTAATCACGGCCTGAGCATGACGCGCGCGGGTGTTTTGAGAGACAATAGAAACAGCGGATATTCCGCGCAGGTAGCCACAACTATGTGGCACGGTCTATATGAAGGAGTACCTGTGGCATTCATTGAGGCAGTTAACGCCCGCGAAATTCTCGACTCCCGTGGCAACCCCACCGTTGAGGTTGAAGTTGTCCTGGATGATGGCACCTACAAGCGAGCATCGGTTCCCTCCGGCGCGTCCACCGGCGCCTTTGAAGCCGTGGAAAAGCGTGACGGTGATAAGGGTCGTTACCTCGGTAAGGGTGTCGAGCAGGCAGTGGAAGCGGTGAATGAAATCATCGCTCCGGAAATCATTGGCATGGACGCCAATGATCAGCGCGCTCTTGACGCGCTGCTCATTGACCTGGACGGCACGGATAACAAGGGCAAGCTCGGCGCGAACGCCATCCTGGGTGTGTCCCTCGCCGTGGCGCACGCCGCCGCCGAATCGGCCGGCCTGCCGCTCTACCACTACATTGGCGGCCCGAACGCCCACATCCTGCCCGTTCCCATGATGAACATCCTCAACGGTGGCTCGCATGCCGATTCCAACGTTGATATTCAGGAATTCATGATCGCCCCGATCGGCGCCGAAACCTTCAAGGAAGCGCTGCGCTGGGGTGCTGAGGTGTACCACACCCTCAAGAGCGTTCTCAAGGAACGCGGCCTGGCCACCGGCCTGGGCGATGAGGGCGGCTTCGCCCCCAACCTGGATTCCAACGCCGAAGCTCTGGACCTCATCGTCGAAGCGATCGAGCGCGCCGGCTACACCCCGGGCAAGGACTTCGGTCTTGCCCTGGACGTTGCCGCCACCGAATTCTTCGAGAACGGTGTTTACAAGTTTGAGGGCGGCACCAAGTCCTCGGACGAAATGATCGCCTACTACGAAGAGCTCGTGGAGAAGTACCCGCTCGTGTCCATCGAGGATCCGCTCTCGGAAGACGAATGGGATGCCTGGAAGAAGCTCACCTCCGAAATCGGTGACCGCGTCCAGATCGTTGGCGACGACCTCTTCGTCACCAACCCCACCCGCCTCCAGAAGGGCATCGAAACCAAGGCCGCGAACGCGCTCCTGGTGAAGGTGAACCAGATCGGTTCGCTGACCGAAACCCTCGAAGCCGTGGAGCTCGCGCACCGCAACGGCTTCCGCACGATGACCTCGCACCGCTCCGGCGAAACCGAGGACACCACGATTGCGGATCTCGCGGTGGCCACCAACTCCGGTCAGCTCAAGACCGGTGCTCCGGCCCGCGGCGAGCGCATCAACAAGTACAACCAGCTGCTGCGCATCGAAGATGAACTCGGTGAGGACGCAGTCTACGCCGGTCGCGCTGCTTTCCCGCGCTTCAAGGCCTAAGCTTCTGGAAGCTCCGGGCTGGCTAGCTGGGTAATCAGGTAGCCCGGTGGCCCACGGATAGCGCTGAGCGCCGCTCCTTCCTTTCGGGGGAGGGGCGGCGCTTTGTTGGGTGGCCGTTTGGTGCGCGCATCCGAATCGCCGCGGCGGCAGGTGCGGGGTGTTTTTCCGAGGTGTACTTCGCATGTACGACATCTGCACTACATCTCTGAAAACATATACCGCCCGGCCTGGGCCTCGTGTGACTATTGGGCGTTGTGAAACTCGTGAGATTCTTAGGGGATGATCGTCGCGTTTGCCCGAAAACAAAATGCAACGGCAGCTACGTTAAGAAATTGTTTTGATGTCGTCAGGTTGCATTGTGTGACCTTGGCGGGGGCGCGCCCTATTCGCGGGCGGTGATGCCGGGCGCCTAGACTGGTAGCCATGAGTGTTCGCCGTCCCCCCTCGCGCCCCGAGCGCAACCGCCGCATCTCCGCGCGCGGAGTTCTGGGGAATCAAGGATCTGAAGCGAACCAAGGAAATCAGGCGAAGCGCCGCGACGCGGCGCTAAACCGCAGGGATGCTGCGCCGAATCCCCGGGACGCCGGGGCAAACCCCCGCTCAAGTGGTACCCGGCGAAAAGGATCCGACCTCATGCCGCGCGGTAAAGCAGGTAGTCGGAAACCGAAGCGACCCGATAGGGGAGCGCGCGGCGATGCGCAGGCGCGCTCAGCCCACTCAGCAGCCCGTTCACCTCACTCGGCTGCTCGTTCAGCCAGCTCTCCGGCTCGCGCCGGGGCTGCTTACCGCAGTGAAACGCCATCACGCCCGGGTGCTACCCCGCGGCCCGGAACCAAGCCTCGCACCGGAGGAAAACCGTGGCAGGGGGGAAATCAGCGCCAAGCCACCAGTAACCGCTCGGATAAAAGCAGCCGGCCCGGGCGGGGCGGTACGCCAGCGAACAAAGTTGGGAGAAAAGGCCAGCGCCGGGCCATAAAAGTGGAAACCGGCCAGCGCCAGCACACCGTGAGCTTGCGAGCCGTAGCTATCGCGCTTTTTACTATCCTCGCCATCATTATTGTGACCCCCACGGTTTCGCGCTTCTCAGAACAGCAGCACGAATTGCGGGCGGTGCGTGCAGAGCTGGAAAACGTGCAGCAGCACACCCGGGAACTCGAAGTGGAAAAGGCCCTGTGGAACGACCCGGATTACGTGCGGGCCCAGGCTCGGGTGCGGCTTGGCTACGTTGTTCCCGGCCAGCGGCTCTTCGTGGGCGCGGACCCGAATGAGGGCACCGCCCAGGAGCAGCTGGAAGAACGGGTCGCCACCGTCAATCGCGAACGCCGCGCGAATACTCCGTGGTACATCACCGGCTGGGATTCCATCACCATCGCGGGTAATTCCGTGGACGGGCAGATCGATAACCCGGACGAAGCCCCGATGTACACGCCGCCCACGCCGCAACCGGATGGAGCCACGCAACCGGAAGTCGAAACCCCGGCGGATGGCTCGGCTCCCGCCCCGGCAGATCAGTCCGCAGAACAACCCGCGCCGGAAGACGCCGCAAACCAGGCACCCGATACCGCGCCCGCCCCCGAAGGAGAATAAGCATGACCGATGTCCTCACCGAGCGCGATGTCACCCCCGAGCTTCTCACCCGTATCGCCGCGAATGCCACCCCGCTGCGCCCCACCGACCGCGCCGAGGTAGCCGCCCAGCTCGGGCGCGTCCCGCGCGGCCTCGTCGGCATCGGGGCACGCTGCGCCTGCGGCCGCCCCGCGGTCACCATCACCCTGCCGCGCCTTGGCCACGGCGAACCCTTCCCGACCCTCTTCTACCTGTGCCTGCCCTACCTGGTCAAAGAGATTTCTCGCCTGGAAGCGCGCGGGGAAATGGCCACCATGACCGCTGCTTTATCCGACGACGCCGCATTGCGCGCCGCTCACCTGGCCGCCCACGAATCCTATATAGCGCGCCGCTCCCTGCTCGGTGAGGTCCCGGAAATTGCCGGGGTGTCGGCCGGTGGCATGCCCGAGCGGGTCAAATGCCTGCACGCGCTGGCCGGCTACGCGCTGAGCGCGGGGCGGGGAGTATGCCCGCTGGGGGACCGTGCCCTTGAGCTCGTTGGCTGGGACGCCACCACCTGCCACTGCGAGGATGCACCCGCCGCGCCCTCGCAGCGGGTTGCCGGTATTGACTGCGGCACCAATTCCATTCGCCTCCTCATTGCCGATGTTCCCGGAACGGACGGCAGCGCCCTGAGTGATATCACCCGCCAGATGGAAATTGTGTACCTGGGCCAGGGTGTGGATGCCACCGGGCACTTCGCCCCCGAAGCCCTCGAACGCACCCTCAACCAGGTCGATATATACGCGCGCCTCTGCCGGGAAGCGGGAGTGACCTCCATTCGCTTTGCTGCCACCTCCGCTACGCGTGATGCCTCCAACCGGGCGGACTTCCTCGATGGGGTGGTGGCCCGGCTCGGGGTGCGCCCCCAGGTGCTCACCGGCGCTCAAGAAGCCCAGACCTCTTTCTCCGGCGCAATTTCCGCGCTGAGTTCGCCCACCTCCCCGGTGCTCCTTATTGACCTGGGTGGTGGCTCCACCGAACTCGTGCTCGGGCGCGCGGACGGCAGCGTGATAGCCAGCCATTCCATGGATATTGGCTCGGTGCGGATGCGCGAACGCCACCTGCGTCACGATCCACCCACCCCGACCGAACTGGAAAATGCCCGCGCCGATATCCGCACGGCCTTAGACGAAGCAGAAAAGCACGTTCCCCTCGGGCAGGCTGAACAGGTGGTCGGGGTGGCCGGTACCGTCACCTCGGTAACCGCCACCTGGCTGGGCCTGGACACCTACGATTCGGCGGCCGTGCACGGCACCGCGATGCCCTTGGCCGATATCGATAAGGTCACCGACTGGTTTATCCACGCGCCCCTAGAGGAGCGCGCCGCGCTCGGCTTTATGCACCCGGGGCGGGCCCCCGTGATCGGAGCCGGGGCGCTGGTATGGCAAGAAGTGGTGCGTCGCATTGCCGAGCGTTGCAGCGCCGCGGGCCGTCCACTCGCCACCATCACCACCTCGGAACACGACATCCTCGACGGCCTGGCCCTGTGGGCTGCCCGGGAAGCCCAGCCTCCCGCCCGGCCCGCCGCTTAGGAGGCAGAGTCCGGGCTGCTACTGGCGGCGTCGTCGTGCAAGGTACCGGAAGCGCGGTGATGCCGCACCCGCACCCGGGTAGCGAGCGCCCCGAGAACCACAGAGAGTAGTGTGCCGAGGAGTACGCCCACGCGCGCGTGAGCTTCGTGCGGGTCGGTGGGCGCGAAGGAAAGCTGCGCGATAAGCAGCGAGACCGTGAAGCCGATACCGGCCAGGATTGACATGGGGAAAATATCGCCCAGGTGCAGGCCCTCGCCCAATTTGAGGCGGAAAACTTTCACGAAAAGCCAGGTGCCGCAGAAAATGCCGAGGCATTTGCCCAGCGGGAGACCCAGGTAGATGCCGATGGCAACCGGGTCGGTGAGCAGCGCGGTGATTCCGCCGGCATCGGTAATATTCACGCCCGCGGCGAAGAAGGCGAAAATCGGCAGTGCAATCCCGGCCGACCAGAAAATAAGCCGTTCGCTATAGCGTTCCGTGAGCGGGGTGTCATCCGCGTCGGTGGTGGACGTGGGGATCATAAAACCAAGGACTACCGCGGAAATGGTGGCGTGGACTCCGGCGCGGAAGAAACAGTACCAGCACACCAGCGCCAGCGGCCACAGCAGCCACCAGCGGTTCCAACCTTTCCAGCACAGCAGCCCGAACACGACCGCCACCAGCAAGCCGCCGGCCAGGAAAAGGATATTGACCCCCTCCGAGAAGAAGATCGCGATGACGATAATGCCGCCCAGGTCGTCGGCCACCGCGAGCGTCATGAGGAAAATACCGGCGGCTTTCGGTAGCCCCTTACCCACCAGCGCCAGCACCCCGAGCGCGAAAGCGATATCGGTGGCAACAGGAATAGCCCAGCCGTCATAAATATGGGCGCCGGAAATAGCCTGGGTAGCGCAATACACCCCAATAGGTCCGAGCATACCGGTCACCGCAGCCAGCACCGGCAGGGCCGCCTTACGCGGGTCGTTGAGGGAACCGATGGTGAATTCCTGCTTGAGTTCCATGCCCACCACGAAGAAGAAAAGCGCGAGCACGAAATCCGCGGCCCAGTGCGCCAGATCCAGGTGGAGCCCTAAGCTTTCCGGCCCGATTTTCGTGGCTGCCAGCGCGAAATAAGTATCGCGGCCCGGGGAATTGGCCCAGATGAGCGCCACGACCGCCGAAATGACCAAGACCAGACCGGCAAAAGATTCATTACGCAGTGCCTCGCTGTAGCGTGTGACCGGCGCTGCGAGTTTCCCCACCCGGCGCAGGCCCGAGCGGAGCTTGCGCTGCCCGGTTTCCGAAGCGCTTTCCGGGGGCGCGGCGCTTTCCGCTGCGGTGGCGGATTCAGGTGCGATGGCGGATTCGTGAGTGGTGTCGCGGTTCTCGCGCTGTGTCATTCCCTCTCGATTCTATGTGCCTAGGTTTTGGTGGTACGACGGCGCAGCTAGCGGCCGGCGGCCCCTACTCAGGTACAAGCCGGTGAAGCGACGCGCTTAGGATCCCCCCTACTCTACAGGGTGGCGCAACAAGGTAGTATTCTAGGGATGTTCATACGGGCCGGCGTGCTCGCATGTTCAGCCCCCGTAGCCCAATTGGCAGAGGCACCCGACTTAAAATCGGTTCAGTGTCGGTTCGAGTCCGTCCGGGGGTACTGATTGGATATGCCATGTTTCGGGAGCTGATGCTCGGGGGTAATCGCGGAGGTGTGTCCGGGTTTATTCCGGTTTATTCCCGTAAACAGTGATCTTAGGCTGATTGAGGAAAACCAAGAAGTCTTTCAGGAAAAATTCAGGCACGGGCTTGAGAATAACCCTGGAGACGATAGTGGACGAGTTATAACCAAGTTTCTACGTAACCTGGATGCTAACCGGACGATGGTCGCGTCTGACAGTAGGCGGGCCGCCTATCCGGCGGTCCACCACAATACAGGAGGGTATTTTGTCGAATCCCGTGATGAGTAACAACCCGTATTTCCGCAAGGGTGCTGCCACACCGAACCAGCAGTTCCGCGGTGGCAATATTGCAACGGAACCGCGCCAGGGGTACCAGGCCGGCCCGGGTGTTTATGAACAGCCGGGTGGCGGCTACGGTGCGGAGCAGTCCGGCTGGCACAACCAGTACAACTTTGCGCATCCGGACTACGGTCAGGCTTATCCGCAGCAGGACTATGACCAGTACGCGGGCGGCTACGGCCAGCCCGGTGCTTTCGGGGCTCCGGCAACCGCCACCATGACCTATGACGATGCCATGGTGAAAACCGCGATTCTGCTGGCGGTCTCCATCGTTGCCGGCGCGGCCACCATGCTTTTCGTGCCGCTGGACTACGCGATGATGCTCGCTATCCCGGCCTCCCTCATCGCTTTCGCGGTGGGCATGTTCGGGGCTTGGCGCCCGATGGTCGGCCCGGGTATCTCGATTGCCTACTCCCTTTTCCAGGGCGTGGCTCTCGGCGCGATCACCAATGCTTTTGACACTCTCTATCCGGGGGTCGCTTTCCAAGCGATTCTGGGTACCGCGATTGTGGTGGGTGTAGCGGTGTTCCTCCACATGTCCGGCAAGGTCCGCACCACGGCCAAGGGCCGTCGGGTGGTCCTCACCATCATGATCGCCTACATTATCTTCGGTTTCGTCAACCTCATTCTGATGCTGACCGGCGTGACCAACTCGCTGCGTAATATTACGGTGGGTGGCTTCCACCTGGGAATCATCCTCGGTCTGGTTATGATCGCGGTGGCGGGCTACGTGCTCATCTCAGATCTGGAAACCGCCAAGCTCGCGGTGGAACGCCACGCCCCGAAAGAATTCGCGTGGACGGCAGCTTTCGGCATCGTTATGACGGTCCTGTGGATTTACCTCGAAGTGCTGCGCGTCGTGGCCTACCTGGCCGCATCCTCGCGGAACTAAGGCTGATAGCTCAAACGAAGGCCGGGACGGAAAAAATCCGTCCCGGCCTTCGGTGGTTTCTGGTAATGGTCCGGGGCTAGCCGAGCGGGCCAGCGCCCGGGAGCGGGCAGGCGATCCCGGTGCGTGCATGGCATTGGTAGCCGTGCGGAACCTTATGAAGATAACCCTGGTGCTCCTCTTCGGCCAGGTAGAAGGGCCCGGCGGCCAGCGCCGGTACCACTTCCGTCACGATAGCTCCCCGCCCGGCCGCCCGAAGAACACCCTCATAACCGGCAATCATGGCCCGAGCGGTGCGCTCCTGGATGTCCGTCGTCGTAAAAATAGCGCTGCGATACTGGGTGCCCACATCGTTTCCCTGCCGATTAAGCGAGGTCGGATCATGGGACTCGAAGAAAAGCTGAAGTAACTTCTCCAGCGGAAGCACACGCGGATCAAAAACCACTCGCACCGTTTCCGCGTGCCCGGTGCGGCCCGTGCACACCTCCGCGTAGGTGGGATTCGGCGTGGTGCCGCCCATATAGCCAACCGCGGTGCTCAGCGTGCCGGCTTCCCAAGCCAGCTTTTCCGCACCCCAAAAACACCCGGAGGCCAGGTAGATAAGCTCCTCACCCGGACCGGGTTCGGCAAGCACGGGCGTACCCAGAACCACGTGCGGCGCCGGATTCGGATTAATCGGATCGGGTCGGCCGGGCAGTGCGGGGGTAGCAGACAGATTCACGATCAGCTCCTTAGCTCTTACCTAAATGTTCGCCTTGCTTTCCGCTTTCCTTGGTGCCTTCGCGTGGCACCTTAGCCTTCTAGCTTCCTAGCCTTCGTAGGGCTTGATATCAAGGATTTCCACCTTGACGGGGCGGCCCAGGCGGTTCTTGAAGGTGGTTTTCTCCCCCTTCTTCAGGCCCAGGATTGCTTGCCCGAGCGGCGCGCTTTCCGGATACACTTCCATCCCCACAATATCCGCGGCCTCCCGCGAACCGAGGAGGAAGGTTTCTTCCATGCCGCCAATGGTGGCTGTCACAACCGTGCCGGAGGCCACCTCATCACCCGAGGGAGGCTCGGATACATGGGCGTTTTCCAGCAGAGCGGTCAGCTCTACGATCCGCCCCTCCAGTTTCGACTGCTCTTCGCGAGCCGCCTGATAGCCACCGTTCTCCCGCAGGTCACCTTCCGAGCGGGCCGCTTCGATCTTCTTGGCGATCTCCGCGCGCTGGACGGTAATCATGTCATTGAGTTCGGCCTTGAGGTGCTCATACGTTTCGGGGGAGAGCCACGCTCCCTTGGTGTTTTCAGACATCTCTTCTCTTTCTCGTCACGGGGTGGGTGCGAGATATGCACCTACCCGGTTGGTCATTCGGTTATGAGTCCGCGCTCGCGCGGCGCAGCTCGGCACGCCCTCGTGCGGCGATGCGGTTGCGGGGGCCCGAGCGCTGGGCGCGGGTGGGACGCCCCACTCGGATAAAAAAATTCATGCCCTGACAGGCATGTTTCTCCGGCTAAGCATACCAGCCTTCCGCGGCTTGCAACATTCCCGTGCGTATTCCAAGATTCCACCATGTCACGATCCCACGATTCCCTCCCGGCACCCAGCCGTGTTCCACTCCGTTACCACCCCGCGGCAGTGCCCGGAGCATCTTGGTAGAGTAGCGCGGTGAATCGGCCCGGTGGCAGCCGCGCCCATGAGCGCACGTCCACAGGCCCGTATCACTAGCACAAAACCCACGAGCTAAGCCCAAAAGCCAGCTGCGGAAGGAGAAGGATAATGGACGAACGCCGCCTCCTTAGCGTCCACGCCCACCCGGACGATGAATCATCAAAAGGCGCAGCTACGCTGGCTAAATACGCCCGCCTCGGCCGAGTCCGGGTGGTCACCTGCACGGGTGGCGAACGCGGAGATATCCTCAATCCTTTATTCGACGCCGCAGCTCTGGCCGGGCGCACCATGGCGCAGCTACGCCGGGAAGAAATGGCGGCAGCAGCCCGCATTCTCGGTATTGAGCACGTTTTCCTCGGCTTTGTGGATTCCGGACTTCCCGAGGGATACCCGGATGTTGAGCTGCCCGCCGATAGTTTCGCTCGGGCCGCGGATACGGATGTACACCGTGCCCTCGTGGCCCAAATCCGCGAATTCCGGCCCCAGGTGGTGACCACCTATGACGAAAACGGCGGCTATCCGCATCCCGATCATGTGCGCACCCATACCGCGACCCTCGCGGCGGTGCGGCTGGCGGGAGAGCCGTGCTGGCCGGAGCTGGGTGAGCCCTGGAAGGTCTCCAAACTTTATTACGACGCCAATCTTTCCTTCACCCGGCTGAGCGCTTTGCACGAAGCGATTCTCGCAGCCGGCCAGGTCAGCCCATTTACGGAGTGGCTCCAGGAGGCCGCGCAATTCCCGCGCCCGCGGCATGCCGCAAGCACCCGGGTCGGCGTCGTCGCATATTTCCCACTACGTGATGCGGCCATGCGTGCCCATGCTTCCCAAATCGACCCGAACGGGCTTTTCTTCGCTGCGCCGCGGGATCTGGAGGCGCAGGTGTGGCCGCACGAGGATTTCTACCTGGCGGCCTCCACCGTGGGTCCGGCCCCAACGGAGGGTGAAACGGACCTCTTCGCGCGGGTACCCGGACTGGAGAGCGAAGAGCAGGCGGCGGCGCGTTACCGTTAGTTACTGCCCGTTCCCCACCCGTTCCCCGGCATCTTTGCGGGCGTCTTGCGTGATGAGCTTTTCCACGCCGTTGCGGTAATCCTCGGATTCAGCGGCGACATCCTCAACCTCCGCACGGAGTTCTTCCACGGAGAGCTGCGCGGTGTGGCGGGGCATGGTGGCGAGCACCTGCGCGGCCTGGGTACGCGGATCCCAGCGGACCTCCGGCCAGCGCGGAGCCAGCCGGGCCAGCGCCTGGGCGAGGAGCTCGGTTACCGCGAGCCGCGCGAACCATTTACGATCTGCCGGCACCGCATACCACGGGGCATATTCCGTGGAGGTACGCTCGAACATCGCTTGGTAGGCATCCATATAGGCGGGCCACTGGGCGCGCGCGGCCACATCAGAAGGCGAATACTTCCAGTGTTTATCGCGGCGCGCCAGCCGGCGCAGCAGCCGGAAACCCTGTTCCTCATAGCCGATAAGCAGGGCCACCTTGACGAGCGTATATCCAGCATCCACGAGTTCACGTTCGAACTCATTGATTTTTTCGTACCGCTCCTCAATTTCCGCGGGAGTGGCCAGCTCATCTACCTTCCCGACCAGCACATCTTCATAATGCGAGCGATCAAAAACCCCGATCATCCCGGCCGGCGGTAGCGCACGCCGAATCCGCCACAGGAAATCGTGGGAGAGTTCCTCCGCGGTGGGTACCCCGAAAGACCGGAGATGCACGCCCTGCGGATCGACCATCCCGAGCACATGCCGGCAAATACCGCCTTTACCTGCGGTATCCATCCCCTGCACGATGAGCAGCACTCGCCGCTCGCCGCCCTGACGCGCTTCGGCATAGAGCCGTTCTTGCAGCTCCGCAAGGAGCTTCCCGCGCTCCTTCATGGCGGCTTTCCCGGCCTTTTTATTCCCGTGCCAGCCAGGTGTGGATCCGGTAGCAACGGAGGCGATCTGAAAACCAGCCCGGATTTGCAGCGCAATACCGGGTGCCGTGGTCCAGCTACTTTCCCGGTCTCGCGCCTTTGCGTTTTTCTTTGTGCTCATTTTCGCTCCTGTGCCTGAGAGGTTTCGTGTGGTGCTGCGCACCATTCTAGCGGGGGTACGACGTCGCCTGCGCCCCTGCGGGCCGCGGGGAGTAGGCGGGCGGCAGGCTTGGCTGGCCGTTGGTGCCGAGACGGCCGGCCCCACTGCGCTGCCCGGATTTATGAGGCGACAGCAAAGAGGGTAAGCCAGACCGCCACCGCGTGGCAGGCGTAACCCGCCACTGTTCCGGAATGGAAGAATTCGTGGAATCCCCAGGTGCGCGGCCAGGGATTGGGCCAGCGGAAAGCGTAGGCGAGCGCACCTACTGTGTAGCAGATCCCGCCGGCAATGATGAGCCAGACGATAGCCGGGCCACCGGCTTCCCACATATCGGGGAGGAACCAGATGGCCACCCACCCGAGCGCAATATAGAGGGGAACGTACAGCCAGCGCGGTGCCGCCGGCCAGAAATTGGAAAGCGCAATCCCGCCGAGCGCCCCGCTCCACACAATGGCCAGTACCAGCGCGGCGGTGCCGCCCGGTAGCAGGGCAAGGGAGAGCGGGGTGTAGGTTCCGGCGATGAGCAAGAAAATATTCGAGTGATCCAGGCGCCGCAAAATAGCGTGCACTTTCGGCCCCCACGAACCCAGGTGATATACCGCAGAGTGCCCGAATAGCACGACGGCGCTCAGCCCGAACACGATGACTCCGATGGTGAGGGCGGCAGTGGGCGCGAAAACTATTTGCACGATCATATTTGCCAGCGCGAGTGGGGCAATAATGGCGTGCTGCCAGCCGCGCAGAGCCGGTTTCGGGAGTACGGATGCGGGTAGCGAAGGTAAATTGTGCGCTGCCCGAGGCCGCCCTGCTGCGGTACGAGAGTTCCGGTCTTTCTTTTCGCCACGTGGTGGCTGAGAGAGGGTATCCGCGTGGCGTTCGCTAGTGGCGTGACAAGGACGGGTCATGGTGCTCCCCACGTGGTCGGTGAATACCTCCGGGATGTCCGAAGATCAACAAACGCGGCGGTGGGCAAGGCGGGAGGTGTGGCTCCGGTTCGCCGCACCGCTTTGAGTCGCTGGCGCAAGTGTACGCCCCTTCCCTGAATATTTTCCGGGTATCTTTTCCTGTTCCCCCAGGATGGGCGGGCTACAGTTAAACGGTTAGGCATCTGGTTGCGCGGCTCGGCTCCGGTTTTGACGGGGTGCGGCTCGAGTGCAGCCTTGCCGGGCGCGGCTCGTGCCACAGTGGCTAGAACGAGGGAGGGGAACAGCGTGGGAATGTCATCATGGCTCTACGCAGCCTATGAGCGCCGCTTGGTGCGTGAGCTTTCCGGGAAGCGTATGCCGCAGCATGTGGCAATTATGCTGGACGGAAACCGCCGTTGGGCGCGGGAACTGGGCGAATCTGCTACCTTCGGTCACCGGGCGGGGGCTGAGCGTATCGCTGAAGTCCTCGGTTGGTGTGAAGACGCTGGTATTGAGGTGGTGACCCTGTGGTTGCTCTCCACGGATAATCTTTCCCGGGCAGCCGAAGAAGTGGGTCCGCTACTGAGCATCATCTGTGAAACTGTCGAAAATCTGGCGCGCTCTAGCCGTTTCCGCCTGGTGGCGGTGGGGAATCTCGATCTTCTTAGTGAGGAATATGCCCAGCGCCTGCGTGCCGCGGCCGCGAGTACCGAAGCCTGTACCGGTTTACATGTGAATATTGCGGTGGGCTACGGCGGGCGTCAAGAAATTACCGACGCGGTGCGTTCCTACCTGCGCGACCAAGCAGCAGCCGGGCGTAGCCTCGCGGAGGTTGCCGAAGATTTTTCCCTCGCGGATATTACCGATCATCTTTATACCCGTGGCCAACCGGATCCTGACCTGGTGATTCGCACGAGCGGGGAGCAGCGCATGAGCGGTTTTATGCTCTGGCAGTCCGTGCACACCGAACTCTATTTCTGTGAAACCTACTGGCCGGATTTCCGGCGCGTGGATTTCTTGCGGGCCCTGCGTGACTATACGCAGCGTGATCGACGCCGCGGGCGCTAGGCCGGGCGCTACAAAATCAAGCTCTTATAACACCGTGGCGCCTATGCCCGTTGAAGCGCGCTAAATTAGACCTTCGCGGCTCTGGTATTCGAAGAAGCCTTCGCTGAGTTCATTGCGGGTGAGCGGTTCCCAGCCTGCATGTGCGGTCATGAGGCTGCGCGCGGTGGTGGCGAAAGCACCCACGGTGTACAGGTGGGACATGGACATGGTGGCGAGTCCGGGGCTGGCTTCCCGCCCGAGCAGACTCACCCGGTCCAGGGTATCGATGGTGGTGGCTATAAAAGCGCTCCGAGCTCCCGCAACATCCACAAAGGGGCGCGGGAGGGAAGCTACGTGGAGGCGGTCACCCGAGGCGGTGATCATGAGCGCGGCACCGTCCTCAAGAAGAATAGCTACGAGCCGCGGCCCGAAACTGAACCAGTGTTCGGCCACCGCGGCGAACTCATTTTCGGGGCCGCTGATACCGTAGAGAAGCCGGATGTCTTTTGAGGTTGCGACGACGACGTCACTCAGCTGCAAGAAACTTTCGGCTTGGATACGGACCCGATCCAGGTTGCGGGCCCGGGGGTGGCGCAGTGCCGGCGAGTAGATGATGGTGGAGGTGGATCGGCACACCCGCAGCCATTCGCGGACGGTGTGGGCTGCGGGCATGGCATGGCAGGCGTCTCCACCGAAAGTAGTGGCCGAGGGGCTGAAGAGATCAAAATCTAGTTTGCGGGCGCCACGTTCCGGAGCCGGCAAAATATCCCAGCTTTCTTCCGGATCCCCGTGTCCCTCCCCGTAATGAGCTTCGGTGAAAGCAGCCGGGGGTGGGGTGGTCAAGCCGGAGGTGAGAGCGGCGCTGGCCGGAGGTGAAGCGGGGCGCAAGAGGAGCTCCACGCCGTGCTCGGCGGCGTAATCACGCACGACCTGCGGATCGGAGGCTTCGGAGATATCGGTGACCATCCGCACTTCGCGCGCCAGGTGGGCTAGATTAACCGCCACCTTGAACATGGTACCGGCACGAAAAGGGGTTTCCTGTTCGCGCTGGTTGGCGATGGCATCGCCAATGACAAGAACTGTCATGCGAAATCCTCGGGGTGGCGGGTGAGTGGGGTGGTATCAAGACCCGTTCCGTCCGCGAATTCTTCCGGGTCGAAATCGTCATCATCGCCGGCCGGCGGGTTCGCAACGGAAGGCTGCTGGGGAGCGGTGGCGCCATCGGGTGCGCCGGCGGGAGCTACCGCACCGCGTTGGGTAGCGGGGGCTGATGCGGCCTCGGGTACGGGTTGAGGAGCTGCCTGAATAGCCGGTACATCTTCGGCGCGTACTTCGCGCACCGCTTCCCGTAGGGCAGCCACCCGGTCTTCTTTAGATGCCTGCGGTGGGATAGCGGGCGCGGGTGCCTGATAGCCGCCTGCTTGTACCGCGGCCGACGGGGCTTGATGAGTGGGAGCGGTAGGCAGAGCAGGGGTTCCTGTGCTTCTTGCCGGCCCCGCGGCCTGGGCTGGAGCGGTAACCGAGCTAGTCGAGTCGGAGAGATCCGCGAGGCTTTCGCCGCGTTCGGCTGCATCAATACGGGCCGCAGCGCCATCAAGCCAGCTCTGGCAGTGGCGGGCCAGAGATTCCCCTACCTCCCACAGTCGCAGGGATTCTTCGAGAGGAATGGAGCCCTGCTCCAGGCGGGAAACAATATCGACAAGTCGGGCCCGGGCTTCTTCGTAGTTGAGGGTAGCCACGCGCGCCTCAATATCTTCGCGCGGGCGGGGTACGGATGCGCCTGATGCGTGGGGTGAGTCTGGCGCTGGTGCCGGGGGTGCGAATCCCTCAGGAGTGGTTCCCTTAGCTACCATGCGCGCTCCCTTTCACTTCGAGATGGAGGGCCCCGGCGGCCAAAATGGCACGCAGGTGTTCTCCGATTTGGACGTCGTTTTCTTGTGAGACTACTCTGTTGTCCCCGCTTAGGATAACCGAATACCCGCGTTGCAGTGTTGCCTGGGGTGAGAGGGCCCGCAGCTGGGAAAGAAGTGAGGAGATATCTTGGGAGCTGGAAGCCATATCGCGCCGGATATGGGCCCGCAGCCAGGAGCGCAACGACTGGATATCCTGTTCGCGCACTTCCACCATAGTTCGGGGGCGGGCCAGGACGGGTCGGGCGCGTAATGCTTCGAGTTCTTTGGTGGCACGGTCGAGTCGATGGCGCATACCCTGGCGCAAGCGGCGCACGGCTGCCTGTACCCCTTCACGTTCAGCTTCCCGATCCGGAACGATGCGCTTGGCGGCATCCGTGGGCGTGGAAGCTCGTAGATCTGCCACGTAGTCACTGATGGGATTATCGCCTTCATGCCCGATAGCGGAGACCACCGGAGTGTGGGTAGCCGCAATAGCACGCACGAGGTGCTCATCGGAGAAGGGGAGGAGGTCTTCCACGGACCCGCCCCCGCGCGCTAGCACAATCACATCCACTCCCGGGTGGGCATCTAGCTCGCGCAGGGCCGGAATCATCTGGGCCACGGCATCCCGGCCCTGTACTGCTACTTCGCGCACCTCGAAACGTACCCCGGGCCAGCGCAGCGAGGCATTAATAATGACATCCTCTTTCGCTTTGGTATTGCGCCCCACGATAAGACCCACCGTGCGGGGTAGGAAGGGGAGGGGCTTTTTACGTTCCGGTGCAAACAGTCCTTCGGAAGCGAGTTTGGCTTTCAGAGCCTCCAAACGCGCGAGAATATCACCCACCCCAACGGGGCGGATTTCCTGTGCCCACAGGGATAGCGAGCCATTGCCGGTATAAAAATCGGGAACGGCCCACACCACCACCCGACTTCCGGAAGTGACGGTTGCGGGAAGTAGGTGGCTGAGTATTTTAACCGTCATAGAGACGTTTTCTTCCAAATCCCGCAAGGTGAGGAACTGGACTTTTGCTCCGGGGCGGCGCTGGAGGGTAATGACTTCGCCTTCCACCCATAACCGCGACATTTTCGCCACATATTCCCGGATTTTTACCGAGAGCAGGCGTAGCGGCCACGGGCGATCCGGTGTTGTCTGCGCAGCCCGTTGCGGCAGGGTTGCGGGTACCGGAGTTGTTGAAGCCATATCAGTTATCGTGCCATGTTTTGCCCCGCACTGCTACGGGACAATCCGTGTTTCGTGATCATCTTCGCCGTCGAGTGCTTCGCGCAGCCCAGCATCGTGGAAGCGTTTGACCTGACCTTCTTCCGCAGCAATGGTTGGTGGGGTAGAAAAATCGGCATCTAGGCTTTCCAGGCGGCGCGCGGTGACCAATACGCGCGAATCGAAAGAGGAGAGCGCGGAATTGTAGTTTTTGACCGCTGAGGTGAGAGAGTTCCCGAGCTTTTCCAAGTGGCCGGCCACCACCCGGAGCCGATCCGTCATTTCCCGCCCGAGCGTAATAATATGTCCGGCTTCTTCACTGATCTTGCTGGAGGCCCACAGTGTTGCCACGGTGCGCAGCAGCGCCAGGAGCGAGGCTGGGGAAGCGGGGACCACCCCGAGGGCCAAGGCATCTTCCAGGAGCGGGGGATCTTCCCGCAGCGCCTCCGCGAGCAGTGATTCTCCCGGAAGGAACATAATCGTGAGCCGAGGTGACCCTGGGAAAAGTGCGGGGTAATCCCTTTTAGCCAGCGCGTTTACGTGGGAACGCACCGCCTTGGCGTGCTGTTTGAGGAGATCGTGGCGCCGCGCGATTTCCTCCGCCGTGGTAGCCGGGGCGGCCTGTGCCTGGAGCATAGCGGTGAGGGGAACCTTGGCATCGAGAGGGAGATGTGCGCCGCCGGGCAAGTGGATAACCATATCCGGGCGCGCAAGCCCGGCACCGCTACCGTGCCCGCTGCCTGCACGTGAAGCAACCTGCTCGGAAAAATCAACGTGGGGGAGCATCCCGGCGGCTTCCACCACCCGGCGTAATTCCACTTCACCCCACATTCCTCGCGCCGAGGTGGAGCTCAGCGCCCCGCGCAGCGCCTGGGTGGCCCGCGCGAGATCTTCCTGGGTGCGGGCCGCCGCGGTGAGCTGGGTGCGGATTTCGGTGCGCTGTTCACCTTGGAGGACCTGCACATCACGGACCCGCTGCTCCATCACCGTGAGCTGTTGGGTAATAGGTGCCAGGGAACGCAAAATGTTGTTATCTGTTTTAGCCCTGGCGATGAGCCCGTTATTTTCCTCCTCTAAACGATCCGAGCGGGCCTGGGCGGCCGCCAAGTGCGCCCGCACCGCCCCGGCATCGCGCTGCGCCTCCTCTAGTTGGTGGCGCACCCGCGCTAGCTCCCGCGCCGAAACTGCGCCACCCAAGCGCACTCGCGCGCTCAAGAAACCCAAGGCGAAACACGCGCATCCCACCGCGATAAGAGCACCTATAACAATCGAGATATCCATAGCGGTATTCAAACACCCGCCTACGACAGAAAAATGGGAGGGAAGCGCGCTGGCGTCGTCGCCCCTTGTTCCACGTGACAGACTTTGATAGCTTTCAAGGTAGCGGAACACAGCACATCTCATCACAAAAAATTAGGGCTAACGTCACCGCTGGTGGTGCCGTGAAGAAGCGGCACCGGGAAGAAAGGAACACCATGTCTACTATCGTTGTGACCGGAATGGGCTCGGGTATCGGCGCTGCCTGCGGGAAGATCCTGGAAGAACGCGGGCATACGCCCGTCGGTGTTGATTTGCGCGGGGCGGAATTTGACGCGGATCTATCCAGCCCGGAGGGGATCGCGGATGCGGTCGCTCGGGTGGTGGAAAAGTACCCGCAGATTGACGGTGTGATCGCGAATGCGGGAACCCAGAGCAATTCACCTCTCGATCTCAAAGTGAATTTCTTCGGTGCGCGCGACACCGTCCGCGCTTTCCTTCCCTACCTGGAAAAAGCGGAAAACGGGCGCGCGGTAATTACTGCCTCCTGCGCCAGTTTGCAACCCAGCGATCCCAAGCTTGTACAGCTGCTTCTTGATGATCAGCGCGAAGAAGCTCTCGCTTACGGCAAGGAACTCGCCGCGCAGGGCCCGATGCAGGGCTACGCGAATTACGCGTGCTCCAAGCGCGCTATTGCCACGTGGGTGCGCCGCGCGGCCGTGAGCGAGGAATTCGCCGGGCGCGGCGTCGGGCTCAATGCGGTGGGCCCGGGGGTGGTTGCCACCCCCATGACGAAAGAACTCCTCTCTACCGAGGAAGGGCGCAAGCAGGCTTTCGGTGCGCTGCCCGCCCCGTACCACGGCGCTTCGGAAGCTCGCGATATTGCCGATGCGCTCGTCTTCTTCGTGACCGGACTCTCGCGGACCATCACGGGGCAGATCCTGTATATCGACGGCGGTGCGGACGCAATTTTGCGCGGCGAAGATATTTGGCACGCCCCGAAATCCATGGACGCGCCCGCGCAGTAGTGCAGCACCTCGGTAGCGCTCCGCGCCACTAGCGTACGTCCGGATAGCAGCCCGCCCTCCTTTCTCTTAGCTAGAATGGAGGGCGTGGCTTTAACAATTGGTATTGCAGGACTTCCCAACGTCGGAAAATCGACCCTTTTTAATGCGCTCACGCGCGCAACGGTGCTCGCGGCGAACTACCCCTTCGCGACGATTGAGCCGAATGTGGGTGTGGTGCCGCTCCCGGATGCGCGGCTGACTAAGCTCGCCGAAATTTTCGGATCTCAGAAAATCCTGCCGGCGACGGTCGATTTTGTGGACATCGCCGGAATCGTGCGCGGGGCATCCAAGGGGGAGGGCCTGGGCAACCAATTCCTCGCCAATATTCGCGAAGCGGATGCAATTTGCCTGGTCACCCGCGCTTTCGCCGACCCGGACGTCGTGCACGTGGAGGGCCGCGTGGACCCGAAAGATGATATCGAAACGGTCACCACCGAACTCATCCTCGCTGATATGCAAACTCTGGAGAAGGCTATCCCGCGCCTCGCCAAGGAAGTGACGGGGAAGAAAACCCCGAAGGAAACGCTCGATGCGGCGCAGCGGGCCTACGCGCTCCTTGAGGCGGGCGAAGTGCTCTCCAACCACGCCGCCGAATTTGACGCGGATATCCTGCGTTCCTTCCAACTCATGACCTCGAAGCCCTTCATCTACGTTTTTAATACCGACGACGACGGCCTCGCTGACACCGCCATGCAGCAGGAACTACGTGACTTTGTGAAACCTGCCCAAGCCATTTTCCTCGATGCCAAATTCGAAGCGGAACTGGTGGAACTCAGCGAAGAAGAAGCCCGGGAAATGCTGGAGGCCACCGGTCAAGAAGAATCCGGCCTGGACCAGCTGGCTCGGGTGGGCTTCGATACCCTCGGCCTGCAAACCTACCTCACGGCCGGCCCCAAAGAGGCCCGCGCCTGGACCATCCACAAGGGCGATACCGCCCCGCAGGCCGCCGGTGTCATCCATACCGATTTCCAGCGCGGCTTTATTAAAGCCGAGGTGGTGTCTTTCGATGACCTGGTGGAATACGGCTCTGTGGCCGCCGCTCGTGAACACGGGAAGCTGCGCCAAGAAGGCAAAGACTACGTGATGCAAGACGGCGACGTGGTCGAATTCCGTTTTAATGTATAGGTAGCTCTTGGTAACGAGCGTGGGAACGAAGGTTGATACTGTGCTGCGCGCGGTGCGTGAGGGCGACGCCGCAGCTATTGTGGCGGCCTTCGCCTCCCATCCCGATATGATCCGGCAGGGCAATATCACGGATATGGCCGGTGCTCGCCGCTATATCGCGCAGATCTTGGAAAATCCCGATTCGCAGCTGGCCTGGGTCATCGCCCGGGAAGATAGCGATGAACTCATCGGTATGGTTCGTATTCACGCGGATGGTGATGAGAAAAGCGGGTGGTTGTCCTACTGGTTGCACCGCGATTACTGGGGCCGTGGAATCATGTCTAGAGCGGCGGCAACCGTCGCGGATTGGGCGCTGTGCGAGCGCGGGCTGGAACGCTTGGAACTCGGACACCGGGTGAATAACCCGGCTTCGGGAGGGGTGGCCCGCGCGGCGGGATTCCTCAAGGAAGGAACCGAACGCGGGAAATTTCTGATTAATGGGTGGCGTATCGATGTTGATTTGTACGGAAGGTTGGCGAGCGATCCGCTGCCTCATTACCGCCCCGTTCCGTATCGTGGATAACCAGCTCAGAACCTCTTCCCCTAAAAGTGTTTTTCGTTACACTTAAAGAGTTATGGATACCACGACACCTGAAGAATTTTCGGTGACAACCACGCGGCTGCGATTGAGGCTGCACCGGCCCGATGATGCGCCGTGGCTGCATAGTATTTACAGCCGTGAAGATGTCACCAGATACCTCATGACCGATGCCTGGAATCCCGAACGGGCGGTCAACGAAGCTGCCCAGCGCGCCCAGGCGCGGGATTTGCGCGGCCCGCAGGCCGCGCTCGCCGTCGTCATCGAACTCGATGCGCAACCCATCGGGGACGTGCGCCTGTGGATGACCGATCCGCAGCACGGCGTCGCGGAGATTGCCACCGTGCTCCACCCGGATTTCCGCGGTCACGGCTACGCATCGGAGGCTATGCGGGCCATGATTCGCTACGCCTGCACCCGGTGCGGAGTGCATCGCGTTGCTGCACAAATGGATGCGCGGGATCGGGTCTGTGAGCTTATGCTCCAGCATGCGGGAATGCGTAAAGAAGCGCATATGCGCCAGGACTTCTGGCTCAAGGGGGAGTGGACCGACACCATCGTCTACGCGGTGCTCGCCAGTGATCTGCGTGAAGGTGGTGGCGATGCCGAAGCCGAAGCGGAGGGTGTTCGCACCGAGCTAAAAGGGGAGCACCCCACGTCCGATTGAATGGTAAATGAGAGATTGGTAATCTGGGTGTCGCTCACCTAAACGAAAGGACACGTTTATGAAGATCGCCATTATTTCCGGATCAATTCGCGAGGGCCAGGCCACCGAGGGTGTGGCCCGGTACGTCGCCCAGCTCGCAGCCCAGCGGGCGGGGGAGGTCGCTTACGAACTCGTCAATATCAAGGATTTCGATATTCCGCTCCTCACCAGCCCCGTGGTTCCGGCTGCGGCCAACGGTCGCTACGATAATCCGGCCATCCAGCGCTGGGCCGATAAAATCAGCGAATTCGACGCCTTTATTTTCGTGACCCCGGAATACAACCACGGGGTGCCCGGGGCCTTCAAGAACGCGGTGGACGCGCTGGGCGTTGAATGGATGAATAAGCCGGTTGCTTTCGTGGGGCACGGCTCCATCGGGGGCGTACGCGCTATCGAGCAATGGCGCCAGATTACGGCTAATTTCAATATGCCAGCTATCCGTTCCGAAGTGAATTTCATGATGTTTGAGGACTGGACGGACGGCGAATTCACTCCGCTGGAACGCCGTGCGAGTGAGGTGGAAGCCGTGCTGAGCGGCCTCGAACACCGCACCGCCCAGGTCGCGAAGTAAAGAAACCTCCCGTGACACGTGCCTGCGCCGCAGCGGTATGGCGGACGTGCGATTCCCCACTGGGGCAGTTCGCCGTTGCGGCGCAGGCGCATGCGGTGATCGCGGTGGTGCTTCCCGGGTGCCCGGGCCCGCAGGCGGTTATCGAGATTGAGAATGAGGCCGAGCGGCGCCGGGCGGAGGAGCTTGCCGCCCGGGCATGTGCCCAGCTCACCGAGTATTTCGCGGGCGAACGCACCCATTTCCGGCTCCCTACCGATCTGCTTCTCACCCGCGGCCCCTTCGCGGCCCGGGTGCAGCGTGCCCTTGAGGAAATTCCCTACGGGGAGACCCGCTCCTATGGCCAGCTTGCTGCAATGGTGGGCAACCCGCGGGCGGTTCGTGCGGTGGGATCGGCATGCGCGCGCAATCCGATACCCATTGTGCTGCCCTGTCACCGGGTTCTTGCCGCGCGTGGCGCCCCGGGCGGGTGCGCGGGTGGGCTTGATATGAAAAAAGCGTTGCTACGGCTAGAAAATTCTGTTGTGGCTGAAACTGGCCTTACGTCCTGACAAGTCTGGTTATGCCAGAAAAACTCCCGCGCCGGTACAAACTATCGGGTACAAACTATGCCGCTAGCTCATGAGCCGAGGAGCGGGAGAACCTCCGCAAGATCAGTGATGCGATAATCAGCATCCGCCTCCAGCTCAATACCGGGAGTTTCCAGGAGAGCACCGGCCACTCCAACTTTATGTGCGGTCGTGATATCAATCGGCCGATCCCCAATAGCGAGGGTGCGGGCCGGATCTAGGTGGTGCTTGCTGAGCATATGGGTGAACATCGCCGGGTCGGGTTTGCGTGGGAAACCGTCCTCGGGGCAAACCATATCGGTAACTTGGAGTCCCAAGCCCTCCAGGAGGGTGCGGGCGCTCGCGCGATCCCGGTGCGTGACCACCACATTGATCCCGGGAACCGCGGCAAGAACATCACGCACATGGGCCATCGCGGGCGGCGGTGTGATTTTCCACGAGTCTTTCAATTCCTGTTCGCGCGCCCGAAACTCGGCTTCCGGAATCCCGAAACGGCGTGAAAGCTCGGTGATGGCTAGGTTGGTGGAGTGCCGGGTCAGGCGGGCAACTTCCAGGAGGGAAACCTCCTGACCGGAATCAAGAACAACCGCCTGCAAGGTGGCATCCACATGCGGATAGGTATCCACCATGGTTCCGCCCATATCCCAAATGATGTTGTGGAACATAATCCTCCTCGCCCGGGCGCTGCCGCCGCGTGTACCGGCACCTTTTGGCTCCGCTTACCGGTACACCTCGCCTGCACACTCCCTCCAGCCTAGCCAGTCACCGCCCCGACCTGCCACGGACGTTCGGCGCGGCTGTCGATCCCGGCGCTAAAATAAACGAGGTGAGCGGACGCTTGCGCACTCTGCGCCACGGAGGCGCCCGCACCGCTAGCATCGGATGAGAGGGAACGCCGTGCAGTATCTTCCGGAGGAATTTCGCCTCAGCGCTTCGGACCGGGCCACCATGATCGGTGATTTCCAGTATTTCCACGCCAATCCCGAGCTCTCTTTCCAGGAAGTGGAGACCTCGCGGGCTCTCCGGGGACGCCTGGAAAACCTCGAACTTTCCGGTGCGATCACCCGTGAGATTATCCCCGTGACCGATACCGGTTTTGCCTGCGTGCTGCGCAACGGTTCCGGCCCGGTGGTGGGCTATCGCGCTGATATGGACGGCCTGCCCGTTGCCGAACGTACCGGCCTGAGCTATGCCTCGCGGGCCACCGGAATTGATGCGTCCGGGAAAAATGTTCCGGTTATGCACGCCTGCGGGCACGATTCCCACATGTCGATCGCGCTCGCCTTGGCCCGGGCCTTTGCGGCCCATGCGCAGCTGTGGCGCGGTACCATCGTTTTTGTTTTCCAGCCTTCGGAAGAAAACGGTCTGGGGGCACGCGCCCTGGTGGAGGCCGGTCTGTGGGAGAAAGCTCCGCGCCCGCAGGTCATGTACGGCGGGCACGTGGTGCCACGCCCGGCCGGCTGGGTCAATCTTCATCCGGGTGGAGTGCTGCCCGGCTCGGACGGTTTCGAAGTTATTGTGCACGGGGTGGGCGGGCACGGCTCGCAGCCCCATCGCGCCGTCGACCCTATTGTGATTGGTTCGGCCATTGTTACCCGCCTGCAAACAATCCGTTCCCGCATGACGGATCCGGACCGCAACGCGGTGGTGAGCGTCGGCGTTTTCCAGGCCGGCAGCCAGGACAATATCATTCCGGACACCGCGCGTCTGTGCATCAATACTCGGTTCCGGGATGAGGAAACCCGCGCAATAATCAATACCGGTATCGAGCGGATTATCCGGGCCGAAGCGCTCGCGGCCGGCGCCCCCGAACCTCTGATCCGCCAGATCCGCCAGGTAGATGCCACCGTGAACGACGACGCAGCTGTTGCGGCCTTGCGTGAGGTGATCGGTGCGGAACTGGGGGAGGAGAATGTGGCCAGCGAAACTTTCGGTTTCAGTGAGGATTTTGCGGTCCTCGGGCAGAGCGCCGGTGCGCCTTCGGTATTCTGGCTTTTCGGTGGTTTTTCGCCCGCGCAGCTCGACCCGGCGCACGGGGAGCCCGCCTCGAATCACTCCCCGGATTTCTACGCGGATCCGGAGCTTGCCCTGGAGCCTGCTTATCGGGTAGGTGCCTGCGCCCTCTATTCCCAGGTGCGTGTCGATTCCTGAACTGCCTCTACGGCAATATCCGGAGGTAGTTTCGGATGCGCGCTACTTCCAGCTGACCGCCTCGCCATCCCATTCCCCGAACTGTACCTCATCGGGGAAGCGGGTGCGCATCACCGCGATTGCTTCCGGATTGGCGTCAATGAGCAGGAACTGGCGGTCCAATTCATGCGCCGCGGCTCCGGTGGTACCTGATCCGGCAAAGAAATCAAGGACGCGGTCCCCCGGGCGAGAAGATGCGGTGATAATCCGGCGCAGAATCCCCAGTGGTTTTTGGGTGGGGTAGCCGGTTTTTTCTTTTCCGGTGGGGGAGACGATGGTATGCCACCACACGTCTGTAGGAAGTTTGCCGCGTGCTGCCTTTTCCTTGGTGACTAATCCGGGAGCCATATACGGTTCTCGATCTACATCTTCCGAATTGAAGTAGTAGCTGGCCGGGTTTTTCACGTACACCAAAATAGTGTCGTGTTTGGCGGGCCAGCGTTTTTTCGTGCGAGCGCCGTAATCGTAGGCCCAAATAATCTCGTTGAGGAAACATTCCCGCCCGAAAAGCGCATCGAGAAGCACTTTCGCGTAATGTGCCTCCCGGTAATCAAGATGGAGATAGAGCGTTCCCGAATCGGTGAGGAGCCGCCAGGCTTCTTCCAGGCGTGGTTCAAGAAAACCCCAATATTCGGCGAAGCTATCATCGTAGCCGAGTACCCGCTCCACGATCGTTTCGTAACGCTGGCCCTTGAAACCGATACGATTCCCGGTGCTGGAACGCCGGGTCACCACCGTGGAGCGGCGTTGGGTGCGGCCGGTATTAAAAGGCGGATCGAGGTAAATAAGCTGGAATGATTCAGCCGGTAAGCTCCGGAGAACCGGTAGGTTATCTCCGAACACCACAGCATCCGTATCCGCATTATTCCACATCTGCGTATCCTCACTTTCTTACCGCCGGCCGCCCGCGCGCGGGCCGGCCACTATTCCTGGAGCGCACGTCCCGCGCCCAGTTATCTGGAATTTCCGGACAACTGGGCACCGTGCGGGGTGTTCGGTTAGTGCAGCTCAGCACGCCCGGCTAACCCCGCCGCGGGGCGTTCCTGGCGCGCATAGTTAGCGCAGCCGCGTTCCATCCGCCAATTCAAAGAGCGTGCGCAGCACCGCCCCGTTACTGGAACGCAAACCGCTGTGCTCATGAGTGGAAGTTACGTACCGGTGGATCCCAGGAAGCAGTGCCCCCGTTTCCAACGAGAACTCCAGGGGCACATAGGCATCATTCACGTACACAGCAGCCGCACCGCGCGCGCCTGATTCCCGCAAAGCATCCGGGAAGTAGAGTTGAGGCCACTCCCAGGTGGCCAGCTTCTCAACTACATCCTTCCACGGTTGGAATGCCGGCACGGTATCCGCCCATTCCGCCCACACATGTTCACCGTAGAGAAGCGAAGTATCGGTGCGGAAATCCTCCGGTTGGGTACGCTCCGCGCTCCAATCGGTGACCACGCCGTCCGCGTAGGAGGATTCGTGCAGCACATAGTAGAGCGGGTTACGCCCATCAAACGGCATGGCCGCGGCCAGGTCATAACGGAAAGCGGTGGAAGCCGGATCCTTTTCCAGCAGGTAGTACAGTTCCCGCCACCCGTTATCCGAACCGAGAAGGTGCCCGAGGGAACGCAGCCGCGAAGGTGAGACAATTTCCCCGGTGGGTAATTCGATGGAGCCGCTACCGGCCAGATCCACCAGCTCCCGTACCCGATCCCGATGCGCGGGGAAGCGCCGGTAGTACTCTGCACTGTGCTCCCGCATCTTTTCCCACGTGAGGGAATAGACATCATCAGCGCTGTGGCGCACCGCGGTGAGCCCGCCGGTGAGGAAAGCCTGATCGATATGTTCGGGCGCGACCGAGAGGTAATGCACGGTAGTGAAACCACCGAAGGACTGCCCGAGCAGGTTGATTTTCTCCACGCCGAGCTCGCGGCGCAGCGCTTCGCAATCGCGCACAATGCCGTCAGCGCGCAGGTGGCTGAGATATTCGGCCACTTCCGCGGCGCTTCCCGTGCTCAGGATATCTTCCCCAACGGGTGTGGAGCGCCCTGTACCGCGTTCATCCACAAAAACAACCCGGTAGCGTTCCAGGGCCACATTTAGCCAGGAGGGTTCCAGCGGGGACAGGCTGGGCCGCCAGGCTTCATAACCGGGCCCGCCCTGCAGGTAGAAGAGATAAGGGAGGGATTCCCCGCCCGGGCGGGTGGCGATGCGAGCAAATATATCAATGGTGCGCGCATCTTCCCGATCCGCGGTGAGCGGCACCGTGAGGCTGAGTTCATCGAGGCGAAGCTGCTCGAGGTAGTGCGTTGTTGTCGTCATACTAGGAACGCTACCAGGCGCTTCGACATTAGTAGCTACACGATGACCTCGCGGGAAATCTCCACGGTGCGATCCGCCGGGAGACTCCTCACCCAGGCCGGCGATGCGGAATGGCGCGCGATCCGCGCAAAAAGCCAGGCTTGCCAGCGAGCCAATTGCGGAAAATCACCGGTGGCGGCAGAGCTCGTGGTGCCCGGAGCTGCGTCGTCGTTCTTCCCACGCGAGCGTACCCCCAGGTGGCTGAGCACCCACTGGGCCTCGCTCAGCTTCCAGGAACCCCACCCGTATTCGTGTTGCGCCCATTCCAGATCAGCCGGAATATTGCGGATATCCATGAAGCCGTAACGCATCGTGAGGTGTACAACGCCTTCCACGCGCGGGCTCACCTGCGTGCGGGTAATGCGTTCGGCGCGCTCGATATGGGCCTGCGGGGCCGTTTTAATGGAGAGAATAATAACGTGGTCGCGCAGACTGCGATGTAGCGCGGTGGTAGCCCGCAAAGCCGCCGGAACCGTGGTAGCGAGGGAATGCGGATAGATCACGGTACCCGGAACACGCCGCAGCGGATTTTTCTGCAGCTGCGCCGCGAACTCCGCGAGGGTACCTTCGGTTCGGGCCCGGGTAGCTGCTACCACTGCCTCCCCGCGCCGCCAGGTGAGCATAACGACCATAAGAACGAGGGCGATGAGCAGGGGGAGCCAGCCGCCGGTTACCAGCTTTGCGGCATTAGCGGCGAAAAGCGGAACTTCCACCACTCCGAGCACCACAGCCAGCGCAGCGCTTTGCCACCAGCGCCAGTGCCAGCCGATCACCGTGAGGGCTAAGAGCATGGCGGTGGTAAGAAGGAAATCGGTGGAGACCGCCAGCCCATAGGCGGATGAAAGCCGCTCCGAATCGCGGAAAATCACCACGACGGTCGCTACTGCGGCCACCAGCAGCCCGGTAATATCCGGCAGGTAAATCTGCCCCGCCCCACTCGCGGAGGTATAGCGAATCCGCAGGTGCGGCAGGTATCCCAACCGGGAAGCCTGGCGGGCAATGGAATAGGTCCCCGCGATCACCGATTGCGAGGCGATCACCGTGGCGCCGGTGGCCAGCAGCGTGAGTACCAGGGCCCACTGGGAAGAAACCAGATGGAAGAACGGATCGGCAATGGCCTCCGGATGCTCGAGCAGCAGTGCACCCTGCCCCAGGTAGTTACACACCAGTGCGGGCAGCACCACCGCGAACCACACCGCGGAAATGGGGCGCCGCCCGAAATGGGCGATATCGGCGTAGAGCGCTTCGGCACCCGTCACCGCAAGCACGACCGCGCCCATGGCGAAAAAACCGATGGCCGGGTGGCGAGCCACAAAAGTGAGGGCCTCATGCGGGGAAAGTGCCGCGAAAATTTCCGGATGCGCGGCAATATGCGGGAGGGCGATGAGAGCCAGGCCCGTGAACCACAGCAGCATGAAGGGCCCGAAAATAACGCCAACCCGCCCGGTACCGTAGCGCTGCATCCAACCCAGGGTGAGAAGAATCACCAGTGCGATGGGCACAATGAGGGTGGCGGGGAAGGTCGGGAGCGCCACCCGGATACCTTCGATAGCGGAAAGCACTGAAATGGCCGGGGTGATAACGGCGTCGCCGAAAAAGAGCGCCGCTCCGAACATGCCCGCTACCGTGAAGAGCGCGGCAGCCCGCGGCCGCCCACCGCTGAGAGTGCGCAGCAGGGTGGCGAGGGCAATAATGCCGCCTTCGCCGTCGTTATCCGCACGCAATACAAGAATGACGTACTTGAAGGACACGATAAGAAGGAGCATCCACACCACCAGGGAGATCACTCCGTAAATCGAGGCGTCCGTGAGCGGAACGGCGCCGCCATGCACGGTGAAAACCGCGCGCACAACGTAGAGCGGACTGGTCCCGATATCGCCGAAAACGACGCCGAGAGCGGCCAAACCAAGACCGGCCCGGGCCAGAGCCCCGCCACTGTCGGCACCGTGTTCTCCACCGTCACGCCGCAACGACGCAGCGCGAAAAATTTTTGTCATGAGCGGGAATCCTAGCTACCTTCGCTGACGAAAAAGCATGGAAAAGGTCCGGTGTGATGTTCTAGTCACCCGGTGTACCATCGTCCCAGGAAGCTAATCGTTGCGGTGAGGAGTTCAATAACAATGGAAACGGTGAACGGCGGCACCCAGCTCGCCACGAGCGGGGCGCAGGTCCTTGCCTGGGTGGTTATTAGCGTTTTGGTGCTGGCCCTGGGAATGCTTTTGCTTTTCTTGGCACGCCGCCACGCGGCGCGCGGCACCATGGAAGTCACGCCGGCAGAGGTTGCGGCCGGTGCCGTCGTGGAAAATGACGGTGCGGGGAACGACGGCGCAACTGAGGCCGCCGGCGGGCCTGGCACCACCGGAACCGATCCCGCGGGGGATTTCTGGGATTCCCCGGAGGGTAATTCGCGCCCCTAACCGCTGAAATAACGAGGCCGGGGTGCCCCGGCGGTCACTAGACTGGGAGGCCATGAGTATGTCTGAGTTTGCCGAGTCCACGCCTGATACCGCGCAGGCGGATACCGCGCCGGTGGATCCAATGCGGGTCCGGGAAGGTACCGCCGCTGATCACCACGCCCGCGGATACGCGCAGTTCATCGCGGAATCTCCGTCCTCCTACCACGCAGCTGCGCAGCTCGCGCGCATTCTGGAAGCACACGGTTTCACCGAGCAGCGCGAAACGGATGCCTGGGAGGCGCGCGGGGCGCGCTATGTGCGGCGCGGTGGGGCATTGATTGCCTGGGTGAGCCCGCGAGGTGCGGGTTCCGGTGAACTAGCGCCGTTCCGAATCCTGGGTGCACATACCGATTCACCCAGCCTCAAACTCAAGCCGGCCGGCATTTCTCGTCACGGGGGCTACACCCAGGTCGATATGGAAGTGTACGGCGGGCCACTACTCAATTCCTGGCTTAACCGTGACCTTGGCCTGGCCGGGCGTATCACGGATATGGACGGTCGGGAATACTTGGTTCGTACCCCCGCCTGCATGGTGATCCCGCAGCTCGCCCCGCACCTTATTTCGGGTAACCGCGATAGCCTCACCTTGGATCGCCAGCAGCATCTCCATCCGATTGTTACCGGGGCGTGCGGGGATGCCGGGGTGGAATCGGAGCTCGGCGCCGATACCGATAGCGATCTTTTTGAAACCCTGGCGCGCTATGCGGAGCCGGGCCCGGAGGGCCGGGAAACGCCCGGTGCCGAATGGATCGGCTGGCATGATATCTACGCATATGATGTTGAGCCGCCGCGGCGCAATGGGACGTACCTATCCGCCGGGCGTCAGGATAATTTATCCTCTGTATATGCCGGCCTTCGTGCGCTCCTCGATGGGGTGGCTGCGGGCGTGGGGAATGACGCGACTCTTCCCTACTTCCCAGTTTTCGCCGCTTTCGACCACGAAGAAGTCGGTTCGGGAACCACCAGCGGAGCCAGCGGGCCCTTCCTGGAAACCGTGCTGACCCGCATCGCGGAAAGCTTCGGGGTGCGCGGGGATAGCTGGTACCGGCTACTGGCGCGTTCGGCCTGCATGTCTGCCGATGCCGGGCACGCTCTCAACCCTAATTACGCGGAGTATTACGACCCGGATTCCGCCCCGCGCGCCGGTGCCGGCCCGCTTATCAAAATGAACGCCCAGCAGCGTTACGCCTCCGATGCCGAATCCGTCACGCTCGCTCTCCGGGCGGCTAGTGATGCCGGCGCTGCTTACCAGTTCTTCATTTCCCGGAATTCCATTCCCTGCGGCACCACCATCGGCCCGCTGACGGCTACTCGCCTGGGTATCACCACGGTGGATGTGGGCGTACCCCTCCTGTCCATGCACTCGGCGCGCGAGCTCTCCCACGTGGATGATCTCTACCAGCTGCGTCGCCTCATTCGCGGTTTCCTTTTCGGGGAGCACGCAGCTGATATGCCGGATGCGGATCTCGCGGATACCGGCGGGGGAGCGGGGTCGGGCTCAGAAAGTGAGAGCAATGAGTAGCGTCCCCGTCACGAACGTTGCCTATCTGCTTGATCGCACCGCTTTCGCCAACCCGGATCGCCCCTGTCTCTTCTATGACGCCACCGCCCTGACGGTCGGTGAGGCCCGCGATATCACCTCCCGCCTCGCCCAACTTTTCGTCCAGGCCGGTGTCTCACACGGGGACCGCGTTATGATCGTGGCCCATAATTCTCCCTATCACTATCTGGTTGCGGTGGCCTGCGCCCGCATCGGTGCGGTTTACGTTCCGGTGGACGCCCGCCTTCACCCGGTGGAGATTCAACGCCTCGTCGATTTTGCGGCCCCGCGCGTTCTTATCGCATGCGCGGAGATAGGCACCGCCGGCGCCTTCACCTCCACGGGAACTCTTATTCATTTTGTTATCGACGACGACGTCCTCGCCCCACCTTTCACTCCCGCCCTCACCAACGGCTATATTGCTCTGAGCGCGGCAACCGGGAGTTTCACCGCTGATTTCGTTGCCGATGGCACCGCCGGTCATCCCGCTTTTAATACCGAGGGATACCCGAGTGGGGTTGCCGTTATGATGTTCCGGCCCGCGCCCCCGGAAGCGCCCCGAGCCCTCGAACTTACCCATGACAATTTGTGGTGGGCGGATCGTATTTTCCATGATGCTCTGGGCTACGGGCGTGATGACATTTTCTTACACAGCGCTCGATGTTCCTCTATCGCCGGGTTCAACGGCGGCACGCTCTTCCACTTCGCGCGCGGGGGCCGCATTGTTATTGCGCGTACTCCCTCTCCGGCCGGCCTGCTGCACCTTATTGAAGAACGCCGGGTCACCACCATGTTCGGCACCCCCACCACCTATTCTTTTATGCTCGACGACGACACCTTCGTCGCCCGGGATCTTTCCAGTCTTCGCTACGCCTTCGTGGGCGGAGCAGCGGTACCGCCCGCTCTTATGGGGCGCCTGGATGCCGCGGGTCTACATCCGCTGAATATATGGGGGTCTGTGGAAACAGGCGGCGTCGGCCCGTATCTTCCCACCGCGCGCGTGGCGCACAAGGCTGAAACGGTGGGGCGTGCCATGCCCCACGTGGAGATTCGCTTGGTGGAGCCGGGTACCGATACCCCGGTGGCGCCCGGGGAAAGCGGAGAAATGCAATTACGCGGACCGAGCATTTCGGCCGGATACTGGCACGGGGAGAATTACCAGCGCTCCTCCTTCGCGGGGGAATGGTTCTGCTCTCAAGACCACGCGCGGGTAGATGCGGATGGATATATCACTCTGGTTGCCCGGGTCACCGATACCATCAAAACTGGGGGAGATACCGTTCACCCCGAAGAAATTGAGCGGGTACTCCACCAGTACCCGGGAGTGCGTTCCGCCCTGGTCACAGGTGTGCCAGATCCGGTGTGGGGCCAGGTGGTGGGCGCCGCCATTGTGATGGATTCCCACGAAGCCCGTCCCGAAGATTTCGCTACCCCGGATCCGGTAACCGGCGGTTTCGCGGTGGTGCCCCAGAGCCTACCCGTGCCCAGCCTCGATCAGCTCAGGGCTTTTGCTGCCCAGGCGCTCGCCTCCTTCAAACTCCCGCGCCTCCTGGTGGTGCTTGATGAGCTTCCGGTGGGCGATGACGGGAAGGTGTCCCGGGCGCGGCTGCGCGATCTCTTCGGGCACGGTACTGCCGCGCCCGCCCCCGCGGCGCCCTAAAACAGTGCTTATCTCATTGCTGGAATGATTTTGAGAAAAACTATCTCACCATATGAGATATACCTGGCGTGAGACGTGACTCCTTCCGGGGGTGGTTCTATCGGGATCCTCGCCCGTAAACGGCTCTATGCTGCGATTTTCTCCAATTTTTGCAAGCGTGAACATTTGCACATGAAAAAACACTGAGCCTAAACGTAAAGAAATCGTCAAGACTCGTGTAGGCTTTTTCCATGGTTAGAGCGGTGGCGCTGGCTATCCGCACAGGATGTCAATGCGTGTTCCATCCTGTGGAGATCGTCAACGCACCGGATTCCTGAGAATCCGGCACCGCTTTTGCATATTCCACGCGCTCACGGCGCGAACATGATCACTCCGTACCGGGGGACTGCCCCCGCGGCACGGAAACAGTCAATGAGGAGGTTCCTTCGTGAAGAAGACCGCTTATCCCTTGGTGGCCGGAGCAGCCGCGCTTGCTCTGGTCATGACTGGTTGTTCCTCCAACGGCAAGGGTGGCCCCACCCAGGTCGAAGGAAATGTCAACCGGACCGCTTCGGTTACCATCGGTGCCGATGAATTCCTGGGCTACAATGGCTTGACGCCCACTACCTACAGCTCGGCCAACTCGCTTGTTGTTGATCGCATGATGCCCGGATTCGGCTACTACTCCGCCAATGGCGAGTGGAAGCATGGCACCCCGCTCGGTGACTATGAAATGGTTTCCGAGAACCCGCTCACCGTGAAGTACACTTTCAACGATGATGCTAAGTACCAGGGCGGCGAACCCATCACCTGTGAAGATGCCTACATGGACTGGGTTAGCCAGAACCCGAAGTGGATTATGGATGGCCAGGCCGCTGCAGGCTCCGATGAACCGCTGTTCAACCACGTATCCAGCCCGGATACCTACGCGGACGGTGTTCCGGAAGGCCCCCAGTGCAATGCGGGTGACCGTTCCTTCACCATCACCTACGCCGCTCCGAATCCGGATTGGCAGCTGGTTGTTTCCGGTCCGCTTCCTTCGCACGTGGTAGCCAAGAAGATCGGTATCTCCAAGAAGGAGCTCTTCGAGGCCCTCAAGAACAAGGACTTTGCGACCGCCAAGAAGGCCGCTGAATTCTGGAATAACTGGAATTCGCCCACCCCGGGCCAGCTGCCCGCCGCGGAAGATGCGCCGTCCTTCGGCCCTTACACCCTCAAGGAAGGTGGTTGGGAAGCCGGTCAGTACATCACCATGGTTCCCAATCCGGATTGGTGGGGTGAGAAGCCCGGTCTTGATGAACTGGTAATCCGCTTCATCCCGCCGGAAGGCCAGGTTCAGGCCCTCGCCAACCAGAACGTCAATGTTATTGAACCGCAGGCCACCAAGGACACGCTCGATGCACTCAACGGCACCCAGGGCGTGACCGTCCTCGAAGGCAACACCATGATTTGGGAGCACTTCGACTTCAACTTCGGCCCCGGCTCCGTCTTCGCTAATGACAAGGGTGGCCTCGCGCTGCGCCAGGCCATGGCCTACTGCATCCCGCGTCAGCAGATTGTTGATTCGCTCATCAAGCCGCTCAACGCTAATGCTGAAGTCCTCAACTCGCGCGAATACTTCCCGGATAACCCCGAGTACAAGGAAGTTGTGGCGGCCTCCTACAACGGTGAATACGACACCGTGGATATCGAAAAGGCCAAGGCCAAGGTTGCTGAATCCGGTATCGCCAACCCGGTGGTCCGCATTGGATACAACCAGCCCAACCAGCGCCGTTCTGATGAGGTTGCCCTCGTGACCTCCTCCTGCGCCCAGGCCGGTATCACCGTCCAGGACGTCGGAGCCCAGGGCTTCATGGCCCCGGGTGGTGGCTATGAGAGCGGCGACTTCGACATGGTGCTCTTCGCCTGGTCCGGCTCCGGCCAGATTGTTTCCGGTGCGAATATCTACAAGTCCAACGGTGGCCAGAACAACACCTCGTATGCTAACGCCACTGTTGATACCGAATGGGACAAGGTTTCCTCCAGCCTGGATCCGAAGGTCCAGAAGGAAGCCAAGAAGGTGATTGAGAAGGAACTGTGGAACGACCTCTTCGGTATCCCGCTCTTCACCCACCCGGGTATTGCGGCCTACACCACGGGTATGGAGAACGTTGAGCGCAACGTCACCCAGTCCGGTATTGGTTGGAACGCCGAAAAGTGGGGCTGGGGCTCCGCTCCCGCCAAGGCTGAGTAATCAGCTCTATGCATAGGAAGTAATAGTTATTTTCTAGCTGCACCGGAGGGGCCGCGCTTGCGGCCCCTCCGGGCGTGCAGTCTCATGCGGCCTTCCTGTGTTACATCCCACGTCCCATTTCGTCTGGAAATGCTTATGTACTATAGTCACCGAGTAAAATTGTCCGAACCGGCGCCCATCGGCACACAGAACGGAAAGAAGTCTCGCGGTGTATAAATTCATCGCCAAACGAATTGGCATCTCAGTACTCATCCTCTGGGCCGCGTCGCTCCTTATTTTTGTTCTTACGATCAATTCTGGCGACCCCCTCGAGGACCTTCGCGAATCCAATAACCCGAATCGCGAAAACCTCATGCAGCAGCGCTCCTCCTTCATGGGCCTCGACCTGCCCTGGTATGAGCGCTATTGGGCTTGGCTGACCGGAGCTGCGAAATGCTTCATCGGTCAGTGCGACCTGGGGATTAACCGTTCCGGACAGTCTGTTAATGACATGCTCGGTCAGGCCGCTTCCGCCACCTTGCGCCTCGTGCTGGCGGCCACCTTCCTCGCGATTTTCTTCGGAATCTTCTTCGGTGTGATGAGCGCAATCCGCCGCTACACCGGTTTCGATTACATCGTGACCTTCCTCGCCTTCACCTTCTACTCACTGCCCGCCTTCGTCTTCGCGGTGCTCCTGAAGGAATACGGCGCTATTCGCTTTAACGACTGGCTGGCAGATCCAACAATCTCACTGGTCACTATCGTGATATTTGCCGGCATCTTCGCACTCTTTGTACAGGCCCTCGTGGCCGGCGGTCCGAAGCGGCGCGCCATGGCCGCGGGCATCAGCTTCGCCGTGGCTTTCGGTGTTATGGAATACATTTCCGTGACCCGTGCCTTCCTTGAACCTACTGGCGGGCTGTGGATTGAAGCTCTTATGGGCCTGGCCGGCACGGTGCTCTTCACCGGCCTCTTCCTCGGATTCTCCAATAAGCGCGGCTTTGCCGTGGTGGGAATCAATGCTGCAATTATGTTCGTCATCGTGGCGGCCTGCTCGAATATGCTCTGGGAGCCGACCTGGGGCTTCCTCATCTTGATTCTGGTTCTCGGGATGGCCGCTTCTGTGGGCGTGTCCTACTTCTTCGGTGGCTACGCGCGCCGCTCGGTGACCTGGGCATCGATCTGGGCCGTCTTCTCGGTGTGGATCGCGATTATTTTCGATTTCGCCGCCCGCTACTGGTCAACCTACCTGCCGCTCACCCAGAACCGCCCGATTTCTACTATCGGTTCGATGACCCCGAATTTCCAGGGTAGCCACGTATTCTGGCTGAGCTTCCTGGATTCCTTCACCCACCTCCTGCTGCCGACGATCTCGCTGACGCTTATGTCTATTGCGTCCTATACGCGCTATACGCGTTCGTCGATGCTGGAAGTGCTCGGTCAGGATTACATCCGTACCGCACGGGCCAAGGGCCTGCCCGAACACACGGTTATTACCCGGCACGCTTTCCGTAATGCCATGCTGCCGCTGCTGACCATTATCGCTTTCGATTTTGCGGGCCTGATCGGCGGCGCCGTTATTACCGAAACGGTCTTCGGCTGGAAGGGCATGGGTGAACTCTTCCGAACCGGGCTTGCCCAGGTGGATCCGGCCCCGGTTATGGCTTTCTTCCTGGTCACCGGCGGAGCCGCGGTGCTTATGAATATGGTCGCGGACATCATGTACGCCTACGTCGATCCTCGGATTAGGCGGTAACCATGAGCCTGACAACCCCCATGAATCGTCACGAAGCCCGAGGAGAATCCGATGAGTGAGAATCGTTCGAAAACAACCGTCGCGTCGCTCGACCCGGAACACGTTGTTGAGGTAGACGACGCTCAGCTCGCTTCCTCCAGCCCCTCCTATTCGCAGGGGCGCCTGGTGCTGCGCCGTTTCCTGCGGCATAAGCCCGCGATGGTGTCCGCCGTCGTTCTTATTCTTGTGACGCTGGTGGCTTTCCTGTCCATTGGCTGGAATATGAGCTTCTTCGGCCTGCACTGGCATTTCTCCGGTCTGTGGCGGCACAGCTACACGGACGTGCTGGATGTCGTCAATAACGGCAAACCGACCATGACCTGGATTTCGCTGGGTGAACACCCCTTCGGGCAGGACAATATCGGTAAGGACTACTTCGCCCTGACCATGAAGGGCACCCAGATTTCAATTATTATCGCTTTCGTTGTCGGGCTGGTGTCCACCATTATCGGCACGATTATCGGCGCGGCTGCGGGTTATTTCCGCGGTTGGACCGAAGCGATTCTCATGCGCATCACCGACCTCTTCATCGTGATCCCGCTCCTCATTCTCGCGGCGGTTATCGGCAAGATGGTGGGAAGCCAGGGGATCCTGTTCCTCGCGGTGATGCTGGGCGTGCTCTCCTGGACGGGCCTGGCCCGCCTGGTGCGTGGTGAAGTGCTCTCCTTGCGCGAACGCGAATTCGTAGCCTCGGCTCGCGCGCTGGGAGCTTCACCGTGGCGTATTATTTTCCGCCACATTCTCCCGAACTGCTTGGGCACGATTATCGTCTCGGCAACCCTGTCGATTTCTTCGGCAATTCTGCTAGAAACGTCGCTGTCCTTCCTCGGCTTCGGGGTGCGCCCGCCTGCTACGTCGCTCGGTTTGCTTATTTCTACCTACCAGACCACGTTCTCGACGCGCCCCTGGCTCTTCTTCGCCCCGGCCGGCCTGATCCTCATCATCGCGCTCTCCATTAACTTCATTGGTGACGGATTGCGTGATGCCTTCGATCCGCGCCAGCGTTCAGCGGTATCGCGCCGCAAGATGAAGGCCCTTGCCGAAGGACATATTGAGAACGACGTCGAAGCTGATCTCATGCCGGTGACCACCGCGGCCACCACCGCGACGGGTGGCGAGCACGCCGCTCCCGCATCCGACGCCACCGAAAGGAAGGGCGAATAAATGCGTCTTGGAAAACGCGCTGCAACAACGCAGGATAAAGCTGCCGCGACAGCGGCCACGCTCAAGGCTGACCAGCCCGTCGTCACCCCGCACCCGAAAACCGATAAGCCGGTGCTCGGCTTCGGTGAACTGGATGTCAAATTCGCGACCGAATTCGGCGCGGTTCATGCTGTGCGTGGCGTGAGTATCGATGTGCGCCCGGGTGAAGTGGTGGGTCTGGTCGGAGAGTCCGGTTCCGGTAAATCCGTCACCTCCACCACGGCCCTCGGCCTGCTCCCCTCCAATGCCGTTATTAGCGGAAGCGTGCAGGTAGCCGGGCGTGAAGTGCGCGGGATGACCTCGCGTGGCATGCGCGCGTTGCGCGGTGCCGAAGTGGGTATGGTGTTCCAGGAACCCATGACCGCGCTTAACCCGGTTCTCACTATCGGCCGCCAGATGACGGAAGGCTTGGAAACCCACGGACTCGCCTTCGGGGAAGATGCCCGTAATCGGGCGGTGGCCATGCTCAAGGCCGTCGGGCTGCCCGATGCCGAAGAGCGTATGAATCAGTACCCGCATCAGCTGTCCGGTGGGCAGCGCCAGCGCGTGGTCATCGCGATTGCGCTTATCGCCAACCCCTCCGTCATTATTGCGGACGAACCGACTACCGCCCTGGACGTTACGGTCCAGGCTGATATTCTCGACCTGCTGCGTTCCCTCAAGGACCAGCTCAATACCGGCATCCTCCTCATCACCCACTCCATGGGCGTCATCGCGGATATGGCCGACCGGGTTCATGTGATGTTCAAGGGTGAGATTGTGGAATCGGGCGACGTCGTCCAGGTTCTCAATCACCCCAAGCATCCGTATACCCGCCGACTGTTGGAAGCAGTGCCGCATCTGGGCCAGGGCCGTGAGCAATTTGGCTTCTCCCTGGAAAAGGAAGCTTCTATTGACCTCAATAAGAAGGTGCTGGAAGCCAAAGATCTCGTGATTGAATACGAGATTCCCGGTAAGGAGCCTTTCCGCGCTGTGGACCATGTGTCCCTAGATGTTGCGGAACGTGAAATTGTGGGCCTCGTGGGCGAATCCGGTTCCGGTAAATCCACCATCGGCAAGTGCGTGCTCGGGCTGATTCCGGCCGCCTCCGGTGAGGTGAAGATTTTTGGTGAGGACCTGGTGGGCGCTTCGCGTAAGCACGCCCAGGAACTGCGCCAGCACGTGGGCGTGGTCTTCCAGGATCCGGCCGCGTCCCTCGATCCGCGCTTCCCGGTCGGTGATTGCATTATGGAACCGCTCGACGTTCATAAGGTCGGTACCAAGGCCGAACGCCGCCAGCGTGTGTACGATCTGCTGGATGCGGTGCGCTTGCCGCGTTCTTCCTTCAACCGCTACCCCCATGAGCTTTCCGGTGGGCAGCGCCAGCGCGTGTGCATCGCCCGTGCCCTGGCCCTACGCCCCAAGCTCCTCATCGCGGACGAACCGACCTCCGCGCTGGACGTATCCGTCCAGGCCCAGGTTCTTACCATGCTCTCCGAGCTCCAGGATGACATGGGCTTTGCTTGCCTGTTCATTTCGCACGATCTTGCGGTGGTCGATATGCTCTCGCACCGCGTGGTCGTGCTGCAAAACGGCAAGGTTGTGGAAGCGGGCCGGCGCGAGGACGTCCTCCACAACCCGCAAGAAGCCTACACTCAGCGGCTTCTTGCGGCCGCTCCGGTTCCCGAACCGATTGAGCAGCGCCGCCGCCGCGAAGAACGCCACGCGCTGCTACGTAAGCAGGGCCGTGAAGTCTCGCGTTTGCGTTTGAATGAGAACGACGACGCCGCTATCTAGACGAGAGCTACTCCGGCGCTCAGGTGAAAGCCAGGCCGCAGGCGGCGGCTAGGCAGGCCACCCACGCCACACACAAAACCGCTCGGCCCAGATCCACGGATCGAACCGGGCGGTTTGTGCTAGGTACGGGTGATGGTGCACATTCCCGCGCTCTTTCCTGCGCTGCCCGCAATTGTTCCGCAGCTCGGGAGAGGGTCACCCACCGGGTAGCGGTGCCACGCCCGGCAGGTACGGGAAGATCAACGTGGCGGGCTGCGGCTGGGTGACGCGCGGGGAGGAGGCGGCGCCCGGCTGCGAGCGCTCCGCCCGCCGGGAACGCCGCCGCATCCCAGTGTTCGCCACCCTGAGCATGGGTTGTGAGATAAAAGCGGGTGGTGAAGCGAGCTACCGCACCCCAAGGTAGCCGGATGGTACGCAGCGGGTTAATAATGCTCAGACCTTCCGCGTTATAGCGCAGCTCGGGGAGGAAAAAGAACGACCAAGCAGCTCCGGTTATCCCGGCGGCAAGGAAGAAGGCAACGGGGGCGGAGAAGGGCATAGCAACCCCGGCCGCAATAAAGATGAGAGGCGCGAGCCCGAGGGCGATGAGAAAGCCGCCCTTGACGATCTGGCCGCGCGAACGCAGGGTTACCTCGCCTCCTTGACGCTTGACACCGCCGGGCCCGGCCACCTCGCCGGACCGGGACGTTTCGGCCCCGCGGCCTGCCTCGCTCGCGCTCACAGTGCCACCGACCAGGCAATACCGCCGAACACCCCGAGCACCCCGGCCACCGCGAAGGCGAGCCGATCCCAGGCCCAGTGCCGTTCCACCCGGGGGTGCTCGCTGGGAGCACCGGTGGGAGCATAACGAGAGGCTACCGACTCAATGAACTTTCGCACCGGGAGTGTTGCCGTGGTGACCGTGTGGTCACCCGATTCGTGGACCGGAATGACGCGGCGGGTATCCGGGGTAGGGCGCCCGACGGTACCGAAAGCCCGGGCGTGGATGGCCGCTCCGTCCGTCGTCGTTATAACAAGACCGTACCCGGATTCGACCCCGCGCAGCCGCGGGAACGGAACCCGCAGATCGCGGAAAGTATTGCGTATCGTCACCCCGGAACCATCTACGTCCACGCTGGGCAAATAAAAGAGGGCGTAGCCGGCCAGGCACATGCCTGCCGCAAATACAGCCGCGGGAGGCAGATAGCCCCACCCGCCCTGCCACACCTGCATGACCAGAGCAATGATTCCGATAGCGCCGCACAGCCCGGCGGTGGGGGCGGCCGAGGCGCCGCGAAGACGATAACGTGCAGACATAAGTATATTTTCCCACGTTCACGGCCTGATTGCCGAAAGCTGCGGGCGGCGGTGGTGATTCTTGACATGGTGGCATATACAGTGCGGGCCAGGCGAGTAACATTGCCAGGGGTTTGCGCTCGCGCATCCCTCATATCACAACGCCGGCGCGGGCCGGCAGGGAAGTAGGTTATGGATAGTCGCAACGATCTTCGCAACGTTGCCATTGTGGCGCACGTTGATCACGGGAAAACTACGCTCGTGGACGCGCTCATGTGGCAGGCCGGGGCTTTCGGAGAGCGCGCCACCGTGGAAAAAACCGGGGAGCGCGTTATGGATTCGGGAGAACTGGAACGCGAAAAAGGTATTACCATCCTCGCGAAGAACACCGCGATCCATTACCGCGGGCCGGCCGCGGCCACAGCCGGTGCGCCTGAAGGCATCACTATTAATGTGATCGATACCCCCGGCCACGCCGATTTCGGCGGGGAAGTTGAACGCGGACTGTCCATGGTGGACGGTGTTATTTTGCTTGTCGATGCTTCCGAAGGCCCGCTTCCGCAAACTCGTTTCGTGCTGCGTAAAGCCCTCGAGGCCTCGCTGCCTGTCATTATTGTTATTAATAAGGTGGATCGCCCGGATGCGCGCATCGCCGAGGTGGAATCCGAAACTCAGGATCTCCTCCTTTCCCTCGCCTCCGACCTGGATCATCCCGACCCGGATATGCTTGATTCCCTGCTGGAAACCCCGGTTATTTACGCCTCGGCGAAAGCCGGGCGCGCCAGCCTCACCCGTCCCGCGGATGGCCAGCTACCTGAAAGCAGCGATCTGGAGCCGCTATTCGAGGCGATCGTCAACTATATTCCCGCCCCGCATTTTGAGGCGGATGCGCCGCTGGCCGCCCAGGTTACCAACCTGGATGCCTCGCCTTTCCTCGGGCGTATCGCCCTGCTGCGGATTTATTCGGGCACTATTAAGAAGGGCGCGACGGTTGCGTGGGTACGCGCTGATGGTACGACGTCGTCGGCCCATATCTCCGAACTGCTTCTTACCGAAGGTCTGGAACGTAAACCGGCCACCTCTGCCCGGGCTGGCGATATTGTGGCCATCGCGGGTATTCCCGAAATTACCATTGGTGATTCCCTGGTGGATCCGGAGGATCCGCGCCCGCTGCCGCCTATCCACGTGGATGACCCGGCCATTTCCATGACCATCGGAATTAATACCTCGCCGCTGGCCGGCACCGAAGGCAAGGGCCATAAGCTCACCGCGCGGCAGGTCAAGGACCGCCTCGATCAGGAGCTCGTGGGCAATGTGTCCATCCGGGTGCTCCCCACCGGGCGTCCCGATGCCTGGGAAGTGCAGGATCGCGGGGAATTGGCTCTGGCCATTCTGGTGGAGCAGATGCGCCGTGAAGGTTTCGAGCTGACGGTGGGTAAACCCCAGGTGGTTACCCGCACCATTGACGGGACGGTATGCGAGCCGATGCAGCGCACCACCATTGATGTTCCGGAAGAATACCTCGGCGCGGTCACCCAGCTTATGGCTGCCCGCAAGGGTCTCATGGAAACGATGGCGAATCACGGTACCGGTTGGGTGCGCATGGAATTTGTGGTGCCGGCACGCGGCATGATTGGATTCCGCTCCGCGTTCCTCACTCAAACTCGCGGTACCGGTATTGCCGCCTCGATTTCGGAAGGTTACGCTCCCTGGATGGGGGAGATTTCCTCGCGGGCCACCGGCTCCCTGGTCTCCGACCGGGCCGGGCAGGTCACCGCCTACGCTCTCCAGCGTCTGGAAGATCGCGGAACGTTCTTCGTCACCCCGGGCCAGGAAGTATACGAGGGCCAGGTCGTGGGCGAAAACCCGCGCGATGAGGACATGGACGTCAATGTGGTGCGCGCCAAGGAAATGACAAATATGCGCTCGGCCACCGCCGACGTGTTTGAGACCCTGCAAGCGCCGCGACGCCTTACCCTAGAAGAAGCTATGGAATTCGCTGCTGATGACGAATGCCTGGAAGTGACCCCGGAATCCGTGCGGGTGCGCAAAGTTGTGCTGAGCGCGGTGGAACGCGGCAAGATCGCCGGGCGGAAGAAGCGCGCAAAGAAGTAGCGCCCGCCCAGACAAGGAGTGAGATGAGGAGGAACCGCACCCCGCGCCCAAGCGGGCGTCCGGTCGTGCCGAGGGTCGCGCTGCGGAGGGTCGCAAAGCTCGCCACCGGCCTGCTGCTCGGGGCTTTCGCCGGGGCACTGGCCGCGGTTACCCACGCGGGGATGGCGGGGATTCCCGGTCTGGCCACCGATATTGTGTGGGTCGGCCCGCTCCTCGCCACGCTGCTCGTTGCCAGTGGTGCATCTTTTGCTCGCGATTGGCTAGGATCATGGTGCTGGGCTGGATTCTGGCTGGGTGAAGTGGCCCTCACCTTCTGGGCTTTTGCCGCTCCCGGCTACGGGGACATCGTGGCTTTCCACGGGGTGGCCGCGAATCTCTGGCTTGTTCTCGCTCCGCTCGCCGGGGCATTCCCGCTTCTCGGCGCCCTGGCGCGCCGCCGGCATTCCGCGCCCCCGGGCCCACACCCGGAAACTGACCAGGATCAACCACAGGAGGATGCATGCGACCTGAGCACACGCCGCTAAGCTTCGATACCGGCGAATTCCGGCAGGTGGAAGCTACCCGCAAGCTGCGTTGGCCCTGGATTGTTTCCGCGGTTATCGCGATCCTTCTTCTCGCCTACGTGGGTTATGCCTGGTACAGCGCCGACCGCGTGGCGCGGGGCACCACGGTGGCCGGCATTGAGATCGGCGGGATGAATACCGCCACCGCTACCGAACACCTCGGTGGTGAGGTTGCCGCGCGGGTGGCTCGCCCGGTTGAGGTGGTTGTGGAGGGCGCCAGTGTGACCGTGAACCCGGGCGATTACTCCCTGGGCGTGGACGCGGCGGCCACGGTGGAGAGCCTGACCGGTTTCACCCTCAACCCCGTGGAGATTTTCCATCGCCTCACCGGCAAGGGCGAGGTCGCCCCGAAGGTCACCGTAGACGACGCCGCACTATCCGCCCAGGTGGATACGATTCGTAACGCCACCGGCGCGGAAGCGCGTAACGCTACCCTCGTGATGGAAGGTACGACGGCGCAGCTCAGCCCGGCGCAAGCCGGGCGCGCCGTCGATGCGGAGGCCACCCGCGCAGCTCTGATTGAACAGCCGTTGCGCGGCCAGGAACGTATCGAACTGGAAGCGGTGCCTTCCGAACCCGCCATTAGCACCGAAGCCGCCGAAAAGGCACGCACGGAACTGGCCGGCCCGCTGGTGTCCGGCGACCTCACCGCGAAGGTGGGGGACCGGGTCGTGAACCTCAGTCCGCAAACTCTGGCGCAGGCGGCATCTTTCGTGCCCGAAGGCGCGGCGCTCCAGCTCAAGCTGGAGGGTAAGGTGCTGGGCGATGCGGTGCGGGCCGCCGCCCCGGATCTGCTCAAACCGGGGGTGGATGCTCGTATTGAGATCGTGGACCACACCACGCCCACGATTATCCCCTCCCAGGACGGCGTGGGTATTGACGACGCCGCGCTCGCCACCGGCGCTCAGGTTGCCGCGCTGCGTACCGCTGCCGCTGAGCGTCTCGTGGAACTGAGCCCGGCACCAATTCCGGCCGCTTTCAGCACCGCGGACGCGGAAAAGCTCGGGGTCAAGGAAGTGGTTTCCGAAATTTCCACCCCGCTTACCAGCGATTCGGTGCGTACCACCAATTTGCGGGTGGGAACCCGGAAAGTCACCGATACCCTGGTCAAACCGAATGAGACGTTCTCCCTGGAAGCGGCGCTCGGTCCTATTGAGTACTCGGAAGGCTTTGTTTCTTCCGGGGTGGTCATGAACGGTTTCAATAATGAGGCCCTGGGTGGGGGGCTCTCCCAGCTGGCGACGAATGTTTTTAATATCGGCTACCTGGCCGGCTACGAAGATGTGGAGCACCGCCCCCACACCAAGCATTTTTCCCGCTATCCCATGGGCCGCGAATCCACCCTGTGGTCTGGCTCCATTGACGTGAAGTGGAAGAACACCACCCCCTACGGTGCGGTCATCGACACCTACCTGGAGGGTGGCTACGTGGTCACGAAGCTCTGGTCCACGAAGTATTACGATGTCGAAACCTGGACCTCGGAACCGCGCAATTACCGCCAGCCTGTTATGACGGAAGGTAAAGGGCCGGATTGTGAACCCCAGGGCTTGGGAGATCCCGGATTTACCGTGACCGTATCTCGCACCGTGAAATTGGGAGATAAGGTCGTTGAGGATTCCTCCTACGACTGGACCTACCAGCCCGATCATGGCCGCACCTGCCCGAAGCCGGAGCCGGCCACCCCGCCCGCACCCGCTCCGCAGCCCGAAGGCGCTCCCGCACCAGCTCCAGCCCCCGCACCCGGTCACTAGATTTGGTGCTGGGCGTGAGCTCGGATTACGGTAGAGGAGGAGGTGACACCGGTGGCTTATGTCATTACTTTGCCGTGCGTCGATACGAAAGATCGGGCGTGCGTGGACGAATGCCCGGTGGATTGCATTTACGAAGGGGACCGTACCCTCTACATTCACCCGGACGAATGTGTGGATTGCGGGGCCTGTGAACCGGCCTGCCCGGTGGAAGCCATCTATTACGAGGATGATGTTCCCGAAGAATGGTCAGTGTTCACCGCCGTCAATGCGGAATTCTTCTCTGAATTGGGTTCCCCGGGCGGGGCGCAAAGCCTGGGGCCCACCGGCACCGACCACCCCTATGTGGCCGGCCTGCCGGCGAACGTCAATGATGAGTCCTAGCGCGCGCCGTCGTTCCGCTCTAGGTGCCCCCATCTAATTGGAAGCGCCGTCGCTCCAATCAAGGGTGGTGCGGGCCAGCTCGCGCACCTGCGGCCAGGTGGCCGCGAAGGAAGGAAGCAGCGGGTAGGAGGCAACATCCTCCACGTTCACCCAGCGCAACTCCATGGATTCGCCGTCGGCCACCGCCTCGATACCGTCGCGGCAGCGCGCCACGAAACTGGTATAGGACCAATCCACGTGCATGGTGACGAGCTCCCCGCCGCGGCGTAGATCCGTGGGCGCCAGCGCGGTCTCCTCGGTGAATTCTCGCAGTGCACCCTCCCAGGGTTCCTCGTCCCATTCGCGTGCGCCACCCGGGAAAGCCCAGGTGGCACCGCCGTGGCTCCAGGGGGAGCGATGTTGGAGCAGGATCTGGATATGCCCGGCGTGGCGCCGGAAAGCCGCGATCCCGGCCGCCCCGTTCATCCCCCAATGGCGTTTGCCGCAACCGCACAGGAGGAAACCATCCGCACCGTGATGGACCGTGCCGTGGTGGCTATCGGCCAAGAAACGCTGCGCGGCTTCCGGAAGCACCCCGAGGGCAGGGCGGGCAGGTTTCGCCCAGAATTGGGTGAAGGACAGGCCCAGGTGCTCCACCAGGGAACGCAGCAGCGGCAGGGAAATCCCCACCACCCCGTGGTAATCACCCTCGAGGCGGTCAATAAAGGGGCCACCCAGGCCGTCCGCGGTAAAGGAACCGGCCACTTCCAGGGGCTCCCCGGTGGCGATATACGCCTCGATCTCCGCCGCGCTCAGGTGCGCGAAAGTGACCGTGGCCCGGGAAATCCCGGCCAGGGAACGCCCGGAAGGTGCGTGAACCAGGCAGTGCCCGGTGTGGAGAATTCCGGAATTGCCGGACATGCGGGCCAGGCGTTCGCGGGCCACTTCCGGAGAATGCGGCTTCCCGTAAACCTCGCCCTCGAATTCGAACATGGAATCGCAGCCCACCACAAAATCGGCCCCCTGAGCCGGCCCGGGAGTGGCGGCCACATCGCGGGCTTTGGCCGCGGCCAGCGCGAGCACCCCCTGGGAGGGACCCCCGTGCACCCGCGCGAGCAGCGCATCTTCATCCACGTGCGAGACCTGCACCAGCGGATCCACGCCCGCGGCCCGCAAGGTGGCCAGGCGGGCCGGAGACTGGCTGGCAAGAGCCAAGGTCAGGGAGGGCAGCGCGGGCGTATGCGTTGCAGGTGTGTGCCCGGCGGAGGTGTGCCCCGCGGGCGTGCGCCCAGCCGCGGGCGTATGCGCCGCGCCGCCCCCATCATGAGTCATCGGCATAGGAAGGACCGGCCTAGCGCGAAAGCTCGCTGCGCAGCACGTCCAGGCCCACCCCGCCCAGGCGCAGGGCCTTCATATGCCAGGCCTTGAGGTCGAAGCCGGCACCCGCGCGGGACCGGGCTTCTTCACGCAGTTCCTTCCAGATCCGCGCACCCACCTTATAGGCGCTGGCCTGCCCGGGCCAGCCGAGGTAGCGGTCCAGCTCGTAGGAAAGGAAGGACTGTTCCATGGCCACATTTGCGCGCAGGAAACGCCAGGCGGCATCGTGATCCCAGGCGCCGGTGCCGAACTGCCCGCCGGCCACCTTCCCGGCATCCTTACCCAGATGCACGCCCATATCCACCACGATGCGGGCCGCGCGCAGCCGCTCGGAATCGAGCACGCCCATGCGGTCACCCGGATCCTCGTGGAAACCGAGCTCGGCCATGAGGGCTTCGGCGTAGAGCGCCCAGCCTTCCCCGTGCCCGGAAACCCAATAAGCCTGGCGGCGCCACGCATTGAGCTGATCCTTGAGGTAGACGGCCAAGCCCAGCTGGAGATGATGACCCGGCACCCCTTCGTGGTAGACCGTGGTCTTTTCCTGCCAGGTGTGGAATTCCGTGACGCCTTCCGGCACGGACCACCACATGCGGCCCGGCCGGGAAAAATCATCGGACGGGCCGGTGTAGTAGATACCGCCCGAATTCGAGGGCGCGATCATGCATTCGATGGTGCGCATCGCCTCGGGAATATCGAAATACTGCGTAGCAGCGGCCATGGCATCATCGGCGGTGTGCTGCATCCAGGAGCGCAATTCCTCCACGCCGTGCAGGGTGTAGCGTTCTTCCTGATCGAGGCGGGTGAGGGCCTCGTTCACGCTCACGCCCTCCCCGTACAGCTCGCGTGCAATGGCTTGCTGTTCCGCGTCGATTCGCTCCAGTTCGTGGATACCCCACTCGTATGTTTCATCCAGATCGACGACGGCGCCCAGGAATTCGCGCGAATGCAGCGCGTAACGATCCCGGCCCACCGCATCATTTTCGGTAGCCCCCGGGAGGAGACCCCGCAGTGTTTCGGCCAGCTCCCCGTAGGCCGCGCGGGCCCGGGCAGCGCCCTTCTCCAAAGCATCGGCAAGTTCCGGGGCTGTGGCCGCCCCGCGCTGGGCCAGCCCGGCGAAACTACCAGAATCAGAGGCGGCACCGAGGGCCTGCTCCAGGCAGCGCTCCACCTGCCGGGCCGCGAAAACGGGGCCGGACGCGGCCCGCTGCGCCAGGGATTCCCGATAGCCGGCCAGGGCCCGCGGCACATCGTTCAGGCGCGCCGCGATGGTTTCCCAATCGGAAGTGCTGTCCTGGGGCATCACGTCAAAAACATCGCGAATCCCCTGGAGCGGGGATTCAATAACATTGAGCTTGCCGACTTCTTCGCCGGCTTCATACAGCTCAATTTCCAGGCCGAGGCGATCGCGCAGGCCGGCGGCGGTCACCCGATCCGTGGCGTCCTGCTCTTCAAGGTGATCCAGGGCGGCCAAGGTTTCCCGCACGTTATCGATATGCGCGGCAATCCCGGCGGGGGAGTAATCATCAAGCTTGGTTTCTGGGGCACCGGGCAGGCCGGTGAACGTCACCGTTTCGGGTGAGGTGTCGAGGACGCGCTGGAAATAGCGGTCCGCGAGGGCATCAATATCTGTGTGTTCTCGTTTATTCTCCACTGCTCCAGAATAGCCCGCGGCTACCCTCCACTCCACTCCCAGCAAAATCCCTGGATGAAAACATGGACGTGAGTGTCAAGGATGACTAGTATACTGTGATGGAAGGCACTTTATTTATGGCCGGCGGTTGGCGCTCCCTGTTCTCCTCACCTGAGGCGGCGCCGCGCCGGTGGTGAACAGCTAAGGGAAGGGGCTAGTGTGGCTGAGCAATTCGCTAGCGCGCCGCGCCCCTCACCCTATCCCGAAAAATTGCGCGAAGTGGGCGATGGTGGTGCGCGTAAACATTCCGGTATCGGCCCGGCCATGAGCCCGGATCTCATCGCTTACCTCCTCGGGGGTGGCGTCCAGCCCGCTGAAAGCGCGGAGCTCAGCGCGGATGATATGGCCCAGTTGCGGCGTAACACCGCTGCGGATTTGCCTCTTGGCCCGGAATCCGGAGTGCCCCGGCCCGGGCATGCCGCACGTATGGAAGCCCCGGTAGATCGTAATTTCGTGCCTAGCCGGGAAACAGCGGCCCGCACCTCGCAGCGCTCGCGGGCCTGCAGCCCCGCGCCTGATAGCCGGCGGCCGGGCAGCGCTCAGGCGCCAGAATCTGCCGCGCCAGCGGTACCGGCGTCGTACCACTACGCACCCCCGCGTCAGCCGCAGGCTTCGGCGGATACAGAACCTACCACTTTCTCTGCCTATATGGAGCATCTTGAAGGCGGGCTACCGCGCTATACCTTGCGCCAGGCCGCGGAGCTTACCAATATGGACACGGAAGGCGTGCGGCGTTTTTGGCTGGCGCTCGGTTTCCCCACCATCGTGGATGAAGATAATGAACGCGTTTTTACGGACGGGGATATTACCGCGATGCGGGCGATGGCGGAATCGCTCGGGGAATCCCCGCTGACGGAATCGGCCCTTACATCGCTGCTGCGCGCCAGTGCCCACAATGTGGATCGCATGCTGCAATGGCATGTGGAAACCTTGCTTGAACTGGCCGAAACTACGGGTGGGCTCGGGCCGGTGGATGCGCGGCGCTGGGTGCTTGATCATTTCGCGGATATCGAAGAGTTTTTGCGGCGTACCGCAGCGTATACCTGGTCGCGGCAGGCCGCCGCGCTGCTGCGCCATACCGAGGCGGAAATCGCCCATATTAATGAGGATGACGCCATCCCGCAGATTCCGCGCGCGGTGGGTTTTATCGATATTGTGTCCTTCACGAACCGGACCGAGCGGATGACCTCGCGTCAGTTCATGGAATTTATTGAGCGTTTTGATTACACCTGTCGCGCCGTTATTACCGGTGGGGGTGGGCGCGTGGTTAAATCCATGGGCGATGCTTTCCTCTTTATTGCGGACGATATCGTTACGGGTGCGGATATTGTGTGCGATGTGACCCAAGCCCTGCGCGATACCCCGGAGATTCCGGCGGTGCGGGCCTCCCTCACCTGGGGGCCGGTACTGGGGCGTTTCGGTGATGTTTTCGGGCCATCGGTGAATATGGCCTCCCGGCTGGCAGATGTGGCCTCCCCGGGTACGGTTCTTACCTCGCGTCCGGTGGCGACCGCGCTCAAAGCGGTAGGGGAGAATCGCTTCACCACGATCTCAGTGGGAACCCCTACCCTCCAGGGACTAGGTGCCACCGAGGTGCTGGAGCTGCGTCGCATCCGTGCGCATTAAGAACGGGTGCTTTCGCGTGTATCGAGAAAGCCGCTCCGGGGCTGGCCTACGCCCGTTTCACGCCCCGGGGCACAGGCCCTGAGTGAAAAAAGAAAATAGCTTAGACTTTCAGTGTGACTACTTTGCTTCTTGTTGAGGATGATGCCGCTATTTCCGGACCGCTGGCCCGCGCGCTCGGGCGGGAAGGGTACACCGTGAACCTGGTTGCTACCGGGCGGGATGCGCTGGACCAGCTCACCAACGGGGTCGATATTATGGTCCTGGACCTCGGTCTGCCGGATATGGATGGCCTCGAGGTAGCGCGGCAGGCTCGCGGGGAGGGCTATACTTTCCCCATTCTCATTCTTACCGCACGCACCGAAGAAGTGGATATGGTGGTGGGCTTGGATAGCGGGGCGGATGATTACGTCACGAAGCCTTTCCGGCTCGCGGAGCTGCTGGCTCGGGTGCGGGCGTTGCTGCGGCGTACCGAGCAGGGCAATGACCATCTCAATGCCCAAGATATTTCGGTGGATACCGGGGCGCGCCGGGCGCTACGCGAGGGAGTGGAGCTGCCACTCACCGCTAAAGAATTTGATTTGCTTACCGCGCTGATTCGCAGGGCGGGGGATGCCGTGTCACGTGAGCTGCTGCTCAGTGAAGTGTGGGGGGATGAAAACGGTTCCTCCTCGAAGAAACTTGATATGCATATTTCGTGGTTGCGCCGTAAATTGGGCGACGACGTTGACAGTCCTCGCTATATCTCCACGGTGCGGGGACTGGGCTTCCGTTTCGAGACTCACTAAGAAGAACCGATGCGCGCACGTTCTTTGCGGATGACGATCCGCACCGCGCTGGCGGCTATTTTACTGGTCGGGATTCCCGCGCTGGTGATGGGCGGGGTGACGATCCCGCGCAATGCCCTTGATGAGGGGCGGGCCCGGCGGGATATGGTGCTCTTCTTAGGGGCGGAAATCCTGGCGATTATCGTAGCTATTTTGGTGGCGGTGGGGATCGCCATGCGGGTCTCGCGCCGCATTTCCGCGCCGCTTATCTACCTGGCTGCCGCTGCCGAACAGCTGGGAGCGGGAACCACCCGCCCGCAAATGGCGCCCTCGGGAATTGAAGAAATTGACCTGGTTTTTGAGGAGATCGCGCGCGCCGCGGATCGCATGGCCGGCAGGCTTTCCGCTGAACGACAATTCGCGGCCGATGCCTCCCACCAGCTACGCACTCCGCTCACCTCGCTATCCATGCGTCTGGAGGAAATCCAGTACCTCAGCAAGGATCCGGACGTTAAAGAAGAAGCTACGCGTTGCCTGGAACAGGTGGAACGCCTGACCGGGGTGGTGACCGATCTGCTTCACGCCTCGCGTGCTCAGGAAAGTGCCACGGAGGCGGTGGCGTTGCAACCCATTTTTGCCCAGCAGGGTGTGGAGTGGGAGCGGGCTTTCGCGGCGGCAGGCCGGAAAGTGGTCTTCACGGTGGGCGAGCACGGCCCGGTGCTCTCTGATCCCGGGGCGCTCTCCCAAATCATTGCCACGTGCGTGGAAAACTCGCTGAAATACGGGGCAGGGACGACGGCGGTTACCTCGCGCCCAGCCGGCCGGGGCGTCATTATCGATATTAGTGACGAGGGAGAGGGAGTCGCTCCCGAATTCGTGGAAGCTATTTTCACCCAGGGATTTTCCCTGGGCGGGTCCACCGGATTCGGCCTGCCGCTCGCCCGCCAACTAGCCGAACGCAATGGCGGGCGGCTGGAATTATCCCAGGCGCGGCCTCCTGTTTTTTCGGTGGTCCTTGCCGCGCTCCCGGCTGCTCTTGACCCGGCGAAGGTTTTCCCCGCGGGTGGCGAAATTTCGGTGGGTGCCCGCAGACGGCGCTTCTAACAAAGGCGTGCTGCGGAGGAAAACGCCACCGGGCTCCTCGGCCGCCGGATAACGGCGCTATTCGCGCACCCGGAACACCACGTAGCGGTAGAGCACGTAGCGGCAGGCGGTGCCCAAAATCAACCCCACCACATTGGAAGAAATATTATCGGCCAGCTGGGAACGCATATCCAGCACGTAGCGGGAGAACCACAAGCAGCCCAGCTCAATCGCCATGCCACACAGATTCACCGCCACGAATTGCAGAAACTCTCGCATTTTCTCCGCGGAGCGTTGGCTGCGGAACGTCCACAAGCGGTTAGCCACCCAGGAGAAAATCACGGACAGCGTGACGGATATGACTTTCGCCGTCATGGATTGGTCCCCCGGCAGCCGCACCAGTCCGGTGTGAGCCAGCAGATTAAAAATACCCACATTGACGATATAGGCACCCAGCCCCACCGTGCAGAACTGCAGGAATTCCACGAGCCACTGCCGGAAGCTCTGCCCTTTGAGTAAACGGCGCAGCAATTTCTCCACCCGGGCGCGGCTGGAGGAACGAGGTTCTGGTGTTGGTTCTGGTACTGGGGCAGTCATCGCGCTGAGACTATCACGCTTTAGAAACTGGGAAGCATATCAGCCGGAGTCAGGTTCCCCTCGCGCATTTTCCGGAAGAATTCCGGGGTACGCTGCGGATCGAGGAGCACATTAGACTGCCCATTGGCACGGTAATCAAGATCGGCGATGGGGGGAACTCCGGCCAGACCTCCTTCGCCCAGCACGCTCCCGAGCGCCAGCCCGGCCCGTCCCACGTTGTACAGCGACGTATCGCGATCTACCGTGAGGATGGAGCCGGCGGTGCCGACCATGCGCCGCTGCAGCGGGAAATCCACCAGCGTTGCCGGGGTCTTGAGCTTGCCGATCAGGGACGACACCACCTGGCGCTGCCGGTTGGTACGCCCGAGATCACCCAGCGGATCAGATTTGCGCATTCGCGCGAAAGCGAGGGCCTGAGCGCCATTCGTTTCGTGGCAGCCAGCTTCCCAGACCATGCCCGAGTCCGCGTCGTCTACGTCGTCGTCGTAACACAGGCGCACCCCGCCGGCCGCGTCCACAATCTGCTGCACCCCGGCCATGGAAATCTGGATATAGTGATCCACGGTCATCCCGGAAAGTTCCTCCACCGTTTCTACCAGGAGCCGCGGCCCGCCCAAAGCGAAGGAAGAATTGAGCTTCTGTTCGCCCTCCCCTGGAACATTCACGTAGGAATCACGCGGGAGGGAGACCAGCGCGGGTGCCCCGGATTCGGGAACGTGGAGCAACATAATGGTATCCGCGCGCTCACCCTCGGTCGGGTCATCAATCCCGTCCGCTTCGCGCACATCCGAACCCACAATCAGGTACGTGGTGCCGCTTGTTGCCGCGGCCCCGCTCAGCGCATCCATTCGGGTCAGCTTGGAATTGCCGTAAAAGAACAGATAGGTGGGCCAGGCCACCGCAAGAATAAGAAGAAGAACGACGACGCCAGCAACCCAGCGCCACGGATGGCGGCGCCGGGTGCGCCCGGCAGGTGCACCCATCCCGGGCATATCCGGTACCGGATGACGATCAGCCCCGCTATGCGGGTAGGGGGCAGCCGGCGCGGCCTGCGCGGCGGGGCGGACGGCCGGGTAGGACGCTGCGGGCGGGTAGGAAGGTGCCTGCTCGAAGGATTTTGCCGGAGGAGCGGATGCCACCTGGCGTTGCGGAGCAAAGCTCGGGGGCTGCACGGGTGCGGGCCGGCGCGGAGCCCCGGCGGCGCGGGTAGAGCCGGGAATATCAGCGAATTGTTCGCGCGCTTCGGGTGGCGTAGCGCGGCCCCGTCCCACCGGCTGCGCGCCCTGCGAGGAGGGGCGCGGAAGCCTGCGCTTGGGTGGGAACGACGGTGGTGGGGTAGCCCCATGGAAACGGTTCATACTCAGGGAATCGCATTCTCTCGGGTGCATACGGGCGCTGATTCGGCGGTTCGGGCGGTTGTGGGAGCCTGAGAGGCCGGCGTGTCGCTATCCGGCTCCGGTGCTGCGGGTGTGCTTTCGGATGAGGTGGCGGCTTCGGTATCACCAGTGGTGGTGGATTCCGCGGCGCTCGAAGCTCCCTCAGCGTCACTGCCGGTGCTGGGTATGCCGCTAGCGGCGGTACTGGGAAGAGCATCCGGGCTGCCTTCCGGTGGCAAGCCAACGAAAACGCCGTCGGCATTCTTCTCCGCACGTACTGGAACGTCGCGGCGTAGTGCCTCCCACACGTAATCGGCGGAATCGGTGGCGACCACGCGGTTACCAGCCCAGGCGAAAGGCATGGTCCAGAAGCGGATATTGGCCGGATCGAGGGAGCGCAGCGAATTTGCCAGGCCCACAATATTGCTGATGGAGCCGATCTCCTGGGAGGTTTGCAGGGACTGGGTCGCGGCGTCGAGCAGGCGCATGAGGCGGCCGAAATCGGTGAGGAGATTGGAGCGCAGGGCCTCGGCTGCCACCGCGCTCACCAATTCGTGCTGGCGGCCGATACGGGAAATATCCGAGCCGTCTCCCACGCTGTAGCGGGCCCGAGCCAGGGCCAGGGCCTGCGTGCCGTTGAGGAGGCGGCAGCCGGAAGTAATATCGAGGCCGGCGCGCTCGTCGTACAGATCATCCGCGAAGTACATGGGAACCCCGCCCAGGGCATCCACGGTGGAAATAAAGGAAGCAAAATCCACCACGATATAACCGTTGAAAGTAATGCCGGTCATCTTGTGGAGAGTGGTCATGGTGCAGGCCGCCGCGCTGGCCACGTCCCCGTACTGGCCGCCAATGGCGAAAGCGGAGTTGAACATGGTTTCGGGAGCGGGGCGGGTGGTAACCGTTTCCGAACCACCGGAAGAAGTGCGGATCGTGCAGGAAGGAATATCCACGAGGGTGTCGCGGGGCACGGACACAATATCCACGCGGCTGCGATCCGCGCTGATATGCATGATCATGGTGGTATCCGCGCGCATCCCCCCGACTTCGCCAGACTCTCCGGCGTTATCAATATCGGAATCCCCGCTGCGTACATCCGAACCAAGAATGAGGATATTGAGCGGGCGGCCCGCGGAAGGATCCACCGGCTCCGCCGCGGCGGCGGAGGGAACCAGATCATCAATATCGGCCCGGGTGATATTCCCCTGGTAGCGCGCCCACGCGGACCACAGTGCCGTCCCGAAAGTCAGGAGGAGCGCGAGCAGCACAAGCAGCACGACCCGCCACCACGAAGAGGTGCGGCGGCCCCCGATCAGATGCGCCGCGGCGCGTGAGTTTTTTGCCACTACCTCATCATAGGGGTTCGGGTGCGTCGCCCGCTGGAAGAAGCGCCGCACTGCGGTGTTAAGCACGGTGGCGCGGGCGGGAGGCGCGTGGCTCGGCTAGGCTAGGACCATGCGCATTCGTGTCATCACCGTGGCTTTCAATCCCGGGGCGGAACTGGAAGCTTTTCTCGCCTCCCTCCCGGCGGCCCTGCATGAGGCCTACGAATGCGTCATTGTGGATAACGGTTCGGAGCACGCCGAAGTGGATCGGGTGGCCCGCGCCCACGGGGCCCGGGTGGTGCGCACCGGGGAAAATATCGGTTACGGGCGGGCCGCCAACCGCGGAGCCCAGGGTTTCACCGGCGAATGGCTGGCGGTGGCCAATCCCGATGTGGTCTTCACCCCCGGCTCCCTCGATGCGCTGGTGCGCGGGGCGGAAAGCTTCCCGCGGGCCGGCGCGCTCGGCCCGCTTATCCGTACTCCCGAAGGGGAGATTTACCCCTCGGCCCGTCAATTTCCGCGGATCGTTTCCGGGGTGGGGCACGCGCTACTCGGGAATATGTGGCCGAATAATCCCTTCTCCCGTTCCTACCGCTCCAATGCGGACGTCACCCGGGCTCACCCGGTGGACTGGCTTTCCGGCGCCTGCCTGCTGCTGCGGCGGGAGGCCTTCGAAGCCGTGGGTGGTTTCGATGATTCCTATTTCATGTTCTTCGAGGATGTGGCCCTGGGGGAGGCCCTGGCCCGGGCGAGCTGGCAATCGATTTTCCTGCCCGAAGCGGAAGTTATCCACTCCCAGGGGGCCTCCTGGAAAGACCAGCCGGCCGCCATGCTGCGCGAACATCACCGCAGCGCAGCGCACTATATTGATAGCGTCTACGCGCGCCCCTGGCAGGCGCCGCTGCGCTGGGCAATCCGGGGTGGGCTCGCGCTGCGGGCGCAGCTGCACGTGCGGGCAGCGCGCGCGGCGCGTCGTCGCTCTCACTAACTAAAACGTATTAAAATCAAGCCGGAGCTACGAGTGTCCGCGAGGCGGCTCCGCACCGTGCCCGGTGGCCTCAAGTGAATTACACCGATGTATTTTTATGAGGTTAAAGTAAATCGGAGTTAAGGGTGTGAAAGTTGGGACTTTTGCCGTAAGGTAAGTCTGGAAGCTGCCCGTATGAGTCCCCATCGTGGCGGACAGCGTGAACCGGAGGGAAAAATGACCAAACGTCGCGGTCTTGTTCTAGGAACCGTGCTGGCGCTCGCGAGTGCGGGCCTTGCCGTCCCGATTGTGGGCTACGCTTTCGCTGAGAACGATGATGCACAGGGTAGTATTGTTATTCCGCTCACCACGGAAGCGGGAGCCTTGACCACTACCGCCACCGCGCAGCTGGAGGAAACCGTGGAGAGCGCACTCGGTTCTGGCAAGGAAGCCGAGCCGCGCGAAGCGGCGCAACCCACCGAGGAAGCCGAAGCTACCCCGGAAGCGAGTGCCGCGCGCGCGGGCGGCGTCGTATCGCATGCGGTACGCACCAACGTGCTGCGCGCAGAAAATAGAGATGCAGAAAACGCGGACGCAGAAAAGGGAGCCACGGCGGGCACGGAGGCGGGAAACACCGTAACCGGTGGTGAACTGGCCGATAACTACGCCGTCTTCACCAGCCCGGTGCGGGTGGACGAACCCTTCGCGGTAGCGGGGCTGACCTGGAACCGCGGGGAGAGCCTCCCCGAGGGTGCCTCCATCGAAATGCGCACCCTGGACGGAGAACAGTGGTCAGACTGGTACGAAGTGGGTGAGGAATCCCAAACCGAGCGCGAACGGCCCGGAACGGAATACAACGTTTCAGGGGAGTCCACCGGGATTCAGGTGCGTATCACCCAGGGCGAGGGCCCGCTGCCGGCCGGCCTGCGCATCGATATTGCCTATACCGCTGAGGGTGATACCGTCGAGGTGGAGGAGGCCGAAACTGCGCCGATTCTGCCCGAACGCGGCACCGAAACCGATCCGGTGGTCAATCCCGAAGAGGGCGAAGAAGAAATTCCGGCCGTGGGTGCGTCGCTTTCCGCCGCACGCGCCGGGGGCACCCTCGAGCAGGGCAGCGTGGTTGCGAACGGCCTGCTGCCCACCTCCCGCGATTGGACCAACCGCATCGGCACCCGCGGGATCCATACCCGGGCCGATTGGGGTGCGGATCGTTCCCTCATGACCTGGCCGGTGGAATACGCACCCTTCCAGGGGATGGTTATCCATCACACCGCCGGCTCGAATAATTACAGCCAGGCCGGGGTGCCGAACGTTATCCGCGGAATTTACGCTTTCCATGCCGTCACCCGCGATTGGGGCGATATTGGTTATAACGTGATCGTCGATAAATACGGCGGGAAGTGGGAAGGTCGCTACGGCACGCTGCAATCCCAGGACGGCACCATGGCCATTGGTGCGCACGCCGCCGGGCGTAATACCGGCACGATGGGCGTCTCCGTGCTCGGCACATTTACCGCGGATCACCGCCCCTCGCAAACTATTCTCAACACCCTCGCGGATGTGGCCGGCTGGAAATTCGCGCTCGCGGGCCTGGATCCGCGCGGCACCACCTCGCTGACCATCCCGCAGCGCAATAATTCGGCGCGTTACCGTTCCGGTGAAGCTATGCCGCGTATTGTGGGGCACCGCGATGTGGGCAACACTTCCTGCCCGGGCACGATCTACGATTCCATCGGTTCCATTCGTGAGAACGCCTACCGTATCTATACGCAATTGCGTTCCGGTGGTGGTACGACGACGCAGCCCGCGCCGCGCCCCACCCAGCCACCGGCACCGCGCCCGCCCGCCCCGCCAGCTCCCGCGCCGAGCAACCCGCGGCCCTCCTCCCGCGTGGCGCCTTTCCCGCCGCGCTTCTTCCTCGCTAATGGCTGGGGACGCACCGCCGATATTGTGATGGACTACGGCCTGCGCGGCGATGAAATCCTCACCGGCGACTGGAACGGCGACGGGCGCGATACCCTGGCGATTCGCCGCTCCAATATTTTCCACGTGCGCGATAACCTCACCTCCGGGGTTGCCACCCGGGTCTTTAGCTTCGGGCGCGCCGGCGATGAAGTCTATGTGGGCGATTGGAACGGGGACGGCGTGGACACCTTCGCGGTGCGGCGCGGCAACCTGCTCCTCGTGCGCAATTCCCTCACGTCCGGCCCGGCCGATGCGGTTTACTGCTTCGGTAACCCGGGGGATACCTGGCTGGTGGGCGATTGGAACGGGGATGGCGTGGACACCCTGGCGGTGCGGCGCGGCAATGTCTTTGTCTTTACGGATAACCTTGCCACCAGCGCAGTTTCCGCGGAAATGGCCTACGGGAACCCGGGTGACGAGGTGCTCGCCGCGAAGATTGAGCCCCAACGCTCCACCCTCGTGGTGCGCCGCGGGAATGTATACGTGGTGCGCGGTCCGCTCAGCGGCCCGGAAGTAGTAGAAGATGTTACGTACGGGCGCCACAGCGATATGGTCATTTTCGGTGATTGGGATGGCCAGGGGGGCCAGACCCTCGGGGTGGTGCGCTCGCGGTAAAGCGAGAGCACCAGCCTTACAAGGTACGGGCCGGGGAAACTTCGCTGCGACGCGAGTATCCCCGGCCCGTTACGTATAAGTACGTAGATGCAGTGCGCGCTGTGCCCGAGCGCGCTAGTCCCGCCCGAAAATATCGCGGGTGAGCACCGGCGTGGAGGTTTCCGGCATGGTGCCGTCCAGGCGATTCGTGATGATCACGTCCGCGCGATCCTGGAATTCCTCCCAGGAATCCAGAACCGGAATATCCCCGAGGGCGCCCGGCACCAGTGCCGGATCGTAAACGAGCACTCCCACACCGCGCGCGTGCAACTGCGCCGCGAGGCTCAGAGCGGCCGAAGCCCGGTGATTATCCGAACCTGATTTCATCGCGACCTTATAGATGCCCACCGTGGTGTAGCCGGCCGAGGCGAGGCGGCTAGCGAGGAATTCAATTCGGGTGTCATTGGATTCCACGATCGCGGACATGAGATTTTCGGGCACGCCCTGGAAGTCCGCGCGTAATTCCTTGGTGTCCTTGGGCAGGCAGTAGCCGCCGTAACCGAAAGAGGGATTATTGTAATGATCCCCGATGCGCGGATCCAGACCCACTCCGCGGATAATCTCCGCGGCGTTGAGGCCGCGCGCCAGCGCGAAAGAATCAAGCTCATTGAAATATGCGACCCGCATAGCCAGATAGGTATTGGAGAAGAGCTTGATCGCTTCGGCTTCCCGGGTTCCCACCTGGATAATCGGGACGTCGCGCGCCTCGGCTCCCTCGCTTAGCAACTGGGCAAAGTGGGCGGCTGCGGCGTCGTCGCCCGAAACAACAATGCGGGACGGGTTGAGATTATCTTGCAGCGCTTTACCTTCGCGCAAAAACTCCGGGGAAAAGACGATGCGGAGTTGCGGGAAGGTTTCTTGCATCCGCGCGGTAAAACCGATGGGGATAGTGGATTTAATAACGACGACGGCGCTGGGATTCGCCTCAGCTACCTGCGCGATTGCACTCTCCACCGAGGCCGTATCGAAGGCATTGGTCTCCGTATCGTAATCGGTGGGGGTGGCGATAACGGCGTAGTCAGCACCCGCCAGGGCCGCAATATTTGAGGTGGTAGCACGCAGCGAAAGAGGCTTGGTAGCGAGGAACTCTTCGATTCTGGCATCCTGGATCGGGGAGGTGCGGGCGTTAATCGCATCCACTTTCGCGGGATTCAGATCCGATCCGACAACATCGTGGTGTTGGGCAAGAAGGACGGCGTTGGCCAAGCCCACGTAGCCCAGCCCGATCACAGCAATCTGCATGATGCTCCTAGCTCTTGGGTTGCGTACAGTATAGCCGGCCTGCCGCGCCCGGGCCGGTGGGACACGGAGAAACGCGCGGGTAGGCTTCCACGAATAGCGCTGCCCCGCTCGCGCTCCGGGGCACTCACGGTGCCAAGCGGAGAATGATGCGAGCGGGGCAGCGGCACAGACGGCGCTTTAGTGGCCGGTCTTGGCGTACTTAGCCTCCACGGCTTCCTTCTGCGGGCGCCACCACTCTTCATTGGCCTTGTACCATTCCACGGTGTCATGCAGACCCGCGGCGAAGTCCTTGAACTTCGGCTGCCAGCCGGTTTCTTCCACCAGCTTGGAGTTATCGATGGCGTAGCGCTGATCGTGACCGGGGCGGTCATTCACATGATCGAAATCATCGGGTTCGCGACCGAATTCCTGGAGAATCATCTTGACGACCTCGAGGTTATTCTTTTCGCCATCCGCGCCGATGAGGTAGGTTTCCCCGATCCGGCCCTTGTTGATGATCTCCCACACGGCCACATTGTGATCGCGCACGTGGATCCAATCGCGCACCTGGAGGCCGGTGCCGTAGATACGCGGGCGGATACCATCCAGAAGGTTGGTGACGGTACGCGGAATGAATTTCTCCACGTGCTGGTAGGGGCCGTAGTTATTCGAGCAATTGGAAATGGTGGCTTCCACCCCGAAGGAACGCACCCAGGCACGCACCAGCAGATCTGAGCCGGCCTTGGAAGCCGAATACGGGGAGGAAGCGATATAGGGATCGCCATCCTGGAAGCGGCGCGGTTCGTCAATCTCCAGGTCCCCGTACACTTCGTCGGTAGAAATATGGTGGAGGCGCACGCCGTGGCGCCGTACTGCTTCCAGAATCGTGTAGGTGCCCACCAGGTTGGAGCGGATGAAGGGGGAGGGATCAACGAGAGAATTATCGTTGTGGGATTCCGCCGCGAAATTCACCACCAGATCGCAGTCCTTGACCAGGGGATCAACGGTATCCATATCCGCAATATCGCCCTGGACCAGGGTGACGCGGTCCAGGCCCTCAATGGACTTGGGATTACCCGCGTACGTGAGTTTATCCAGGACGACAACTTCGGCATCCGGATAATCCTCAACGGTTTGGTGAACGAAATTCGCGCCAATAAATCCGGCACCGCCGGTAACCAGGACACGCATATTATTCCTTTCGTGGGTCAGTTCGTGGCTAATTCTACCCGGAACTACAGGGTAAAGAGTGAGCACACCCTTCTTAATTGGAGTACGTCAGAGGCGATCTCCACTATTGTGCCCCCTGTAGGGTTTAGGCTGGAACTATCGTCCACGCATCGCGGCCTGGGCCCATCCACCATGCCGGGGCGCGAACAACCCGAGGAGGTTCTCTTGGAGAGGTATTCACACGCGCGTAACCGCATCGCAGGGTTGATGCTTGGCATCATCGCAGTGCTGGCGCTTATCGTGAGCTCGCTGGGGCTCATGCCGGCAGCGCAGGGCGCTCCCGCGCTGGACGAGGGCGCAGGGAACTACTATTTCTTCAAAAACTCTCTTACCTCGGGTAAAGCCGACGTGGAGATGTCCTACGGGCGGCATACCGATGTGGTATTTTCCGGGGATTGGAACGGCGATGGCCGCGATACCCTCGGCGTGAACCGTGGCTCTGATTTCTATATGAAAAACAACTTCTTGTCCGGAGATGCTGATATCCACTTTAAATTCGGGCTGCCCACCGACCAATTCCTCATCGGTAATTGGGATGCGGTGGTGGGCGATACCGTTCTTATTCGCCGCGGCAATACGTATTTCGTGCGCAATGAGCTCACCACCGGGGGCGGGGAACATACCTTCACCTTCGGTGAGCCCGATGATGAAGTGATCGCGGGGGATTGGAACGGGGACGGCACCGATACCCTCGCTATTCGGCGCGGCAATATGTTCTACGTCAGCAATGTTCTTGATGATGACGAGAATTTCACGGTTTTCTCTTTCGGGCGCCACGGGGATACCGTTCTGGTCGGTGACTGGGATGGCGATGGTATCGATAGTTTCGCGGTGCGCCGCGGCAATATGTACTACGTCAATAATTCCACTGTTTCCGGTGGGGATGCCTCCACGGAATTCTCCTACGGGCGCCACGGAGATAACGTGCTGGTGGGTGACTGGGACCGCGATGGTGTAGACACCCTGGCGGTGCGCCGCGATTACGTACCGCCGGCCCCCAATAGTCAGCGCCCGCCCAACCTTGGTCCCAATTCCGGCGGATACCCCATTCTGGTCTACGGAACATTACGTCAGGGCGAAGAAGCTGCCTACGTTGTTAATAACTACTCCGGGATCAAAGAAAGCTCCGTGCCGGGTTATGAACTGTGGATCACCGGTCCGCGGTGGAATCCGTGGCCGTGGGCCCTGCCCGGCCCGCACGGGCTGCGCGGGGATCTCCTCACGTATGGACCGTGGAATTATGACGCAAAAATGGCGCAAATGGATGATTGGGAAGGTTATGTTCCGGGCGGGAACCCCAACCACATGAATTACACCCGTGACCTTGTTACCACCGTAGACGGGCCGGCGTGGATGTACGTGGCAACCACATGGCGGCAGGATTTCGCGCGGCGCTGGGGCTACGTGGTACCCCACGGCGATTTCCACCGCTTCTAAGAACGCGTGGCGAGGAAAAGGAAAGATAACGAGATGACGCACAGTATTCACACCGCACAACCCGCACTTTCGTCCGGGCGTGACAGGCGCGCGAACCGGTGGACCATCGGGCATGCGCTCGTGGGGCTGAGCCTAGCCGCGCTCACGGGTCTGAGTGGCTGCGCGAGCACCGCGGTGGGTGATCCCGATCCGGTCACCCCCATTCCGGTGGCGAGCGCGGCGCCCGGCGGCGCTGCGACCAGCGGGAACGGCTCCGGGACTGCGCAGGAACGCGCCGCGGTTAATGATGGGGCGGAAGGGGGCCGCCCGGTTGCGATTGCTCCGAGCGGGGACGTGGAAGCTCAGCTTGGGGTGCCGGTAGGTCTTTCGGTCGACGGCGCCACTCGGGCTGCGTTCACCCTGACTGTCACGGATATCGCACGGGCGCAGGAGTGCCCCTCACGCATCGCGGAACCAGCGGTGGTCACTGCCGAGAACGGCACTTTCCTCGTGGTTGATCTCAATGCGCAGATGGCAGCCGATTATGCCGCGTACGACCCGGATGCTCCCTTCCTCACCCTGGATCGGGATGCTTTCCACCTCACGGACCGGGATGGAAATATCCAGGAAGATAGCCACTCGGTGGCATCGTACGCGTGCTATCCCGCCGCGGAACGGGTAACCCCCTTTATCAATCCGGGAGAAAGCGCGGCCGGCAAGGTGGTCCTGGAAACCTCCCTGGAGCACGGCTATCTGGTCTACAACCCCTGGGGTGTTCCGGGTTCGGGGTGGCGCTGGGCTTTCTAAGCGCCGCTCCTAATCCGCGATGGCGTAGGTGCTGCGCACGTAACGCAGGTAGATCTTGCGATAGAGTGCCGGGCACGTACGCAGCAGGGCGGCTCCGGCCGCTAGCTGCGGGCGGGCCTGCGCGGTGGCGCGCAGCATGGGCAAGCTAAGAGCACGCCGTGCCGAGCGCACAATATCCGCGGTGTCCTTCTCCGAACGCATGGCGGATTGCGCCAAAATCATCATGGCGAGGGTACGGTACACCAAAAAAGCGGAAAGGTTTTTCGGTTCTGCCATCCATTCCGGCCCGAGCTTTTCGGCTAGGAAACGTGCGGCATCCTCATATTCTTGCGGATCGGGAACACGGCCCCAGGTGAGGGACTGGGTCCCCACCACGTAATTGGCTAGGGCATCGGGAATGGAGGTGACCTGCCGGGCCCGGGAAAGCGCTATCGCGGCAACAACTTGATCTTCCCCGCGGTGAATATGCTCGGGGAAACGCAAACCCTCGAACGTGGCGGCGGCGAAAAGCTTATCCCAGAGGAACGGGGTGAGGTTATCGGTGAGGAAAGCTCGCACCGCCTCCGGGCCCGCCAGGGTACCGAGGAAACGGGAGTGCTCGGTGCGCGTGTGGCCATTGGAGAGATGAATGGTGCGCCCGCAGCACACCACATCGGTACCGGGCGCGCTTTCCACTTCACGTAGCATCCGTTCCAGATAGGTGGGTTCCCAATAATCATCCCCGTCGAGGAAGGCAATATAGTCACCGGAAGCGCGGTCGAGGGCGGAGTTTCGCGCCCCGGATACCCCGGTATTGTTCTCGTGGTAGATCACGGTGAGGCGGGTATCGGCCAGTTCTTTTTCCAGGTCGTGCAGCACGCCGGCGGTGTTATCGGGGGAGTGATCATCCACAACGATGAGCTCCACATCGGGCATTGTTTGGCCCAGGACCGATACAACCGCGCGCCGAATGGTGTCCTCACCGCGGTAGGCGGGAGTGATAACGGATACCCGTGCCATGATTCCTCCTAGGTCAGCTCAGTAGTCTCCATGGTACCCGCGCGCGGTCCCGGTGCATCCCGCCCGGCCCCGAAGGTCCCCAAGCTTCTGGCGTGCTATCGGGCTCTATCGGGCGCCATGCAGTGTTAGCGGGTGCCGTGCAGTGTTATCGAGTGCGGCGCACCAGACCGAGGATATGGCAGATGCTGCCCAGCAGCGGGCCCACGACCAGGGAAACAACCGTGCGTATGTCCAAAGAAATGGGGAGGAGCATCAAGGCGACGCAGACCAGCAGGGCCACGCACCACCCCAGAATATTGAGGCGGTGGTGATCGGCGGCCAGCGCCACCGCCCCGGTGAGCGTAAGAAGAGCCAGGCAGGCTGCGGCAAGAACCAATAATCCCAGCGTCAGGGGAGTATTCGCATAAGCCGATCCGAAGATAACCGCCATGAGCCACGGGCCGCACGCGGCGGCGGCCAGGGCGCCAATCCCGCCAATTCCTCCCACAATAACGGCCAGCCGTAGCAAATGACCGCGGGTGCGCTCGGGGTGCTGGACGAAGACCGTGATCACCATGGACTGGAAAGCCACCAGGGGAAGCATGAGGGGCGCGCGGGTTACAGATACCGCTTGAATGAGCGGAGCGGCCTGGGAGAACACCTCCGGCTCGGTAGTTAGGCTCATCAGGAGGGGGAAACCGTTAATGAGGAGCGCGCTGGCCCCGGTGGCGGCCATGGCCAGCAGGAGGCGGCGCACCAAGCCCCGCGGCGCAATATTGATGCGGGTGCGCGCCACAGCCCGCACTCCCGGCGCGGCGCTGAGCAGCAGCCAGGTACCGCAGGCCAGCACGCAGGCGAGGGCGTAGAGGTGGAGCGCAAGGCTGAGATATCCAGCTATCGCAATGAAGAGGAAACGCAGGGCCGGTTCCAGCGAGGTGAGAGTACCGAAAACTTTCCAGTTCCCGCGCCCCGCGAAAACTCCGAGGAGTCCCAAATGCACGCTGTTGAGGAGTACCCCTAGTGCAATAAAACCAATAAGAAGGGCACGCCCGGAAAACCCGTGAAATACCCGCAGCCACAGCGGCGTGGCGGCCAGCACCAGCAGCGCGGCACATACGCCCACCCCCGCGCAGATGAGGACCGGTGAGGTACGGTAGCGCGGCCCCGCGGCCCCGGATGCCACGCCCGCGCTACCTTCCACCCGCTCGCGGCCTTCCACCCGGTCGCGGCGCACCGCCCGCGTCACCTCATTTTGGAGCCCCGCCACAATCGCAATAATGGCGAACAGGGCAGCCCAGAACGTCAAAAACAGGGTGTTATCGGTAGGGGAGAGCGAACGCGCACTCACCACCGTAATAAAGAAACCGGAGAGCGCCCCGGAGGCACCACCCAGGGCAACGGGCAGGGCAGCTCCGGCAGTTTCTGAGCTCTGGCCAGCGGCGGTGGACATCACGGATGGCCTTTCTCTTTGCAGGATCTCTTAAGTATAGGGCGCGGCACACTCCGGGCGGCCGGCTATGCACGTCCGGCCCGTGCGGACCCGCACCCTGAGCGCACCCGTGCCATAATAGGCGCTAGTACAGATGGCGGCGAAACAGCAAGCGGCTTCGCCACGGAAAGGATATGCCCGATGCGCCTCGATATCATGCTGCCCTTCTGGGGTAACCCGGACTACCTCTTCCAAACCGTGGAATCGGTCCTGGCCCAGGATAGCGATGAGTGGAAGCTCACCGTGGTGGATGATTGCTATCCCGATGAGAGCGTGCCCGAGTATTTCGCCAACCTTCATGATGAGCGCGTCACCTATATTCGTAATGAAACGAATCGGGGCATTACCGAAAACTACGAGACCTGCCTCAAGCTGGCCACCTCGGAATACATGATGTTCATGGGCTGCGATGACCTGATGGAACCGAATTTCGTTTCGACCATCCAGGCCGCTATTGCCGCTCACCCCACCATCGATATTATTCAGCCCGGCGTGCGCCCCATTGACGCGCAGGGCACGGTTATTTCGCCGCTCGGGGATCGCATCAAAACCTCTCTGCGCAAGCGCTCCACCCGGATGGGCAATGTTATTTCCGGGGAGGGAGCAGCGGCGGTCCTTCTCACCGGGGACTGGCTCTACTGGCCCTCCCTGGTTTTCCGCACCGAGACGATTCGCGCCACCCCCTTCCGCGCTGGTTTCCCCCTGATCCAGGATCTCGCCATTGTCGTCGATATGCTGGCTGCCGGTGCCTCTCTGCTCGTGGAACCTACGGTCTGCTTCCGCTACCGCCGCCACGATTCTTCCGCTTCTGCTTCCAAGCTTCTGGACGGTACCCGCTTTGCTGGGGAGCGGCGCTATTTCGCGCTCGCGGCCGCGGAGATGAAAAAGCGCGGTTGGAGGAAGGCCCAGCGGGCAGCCCACGTGCACGCCACCTCGCGCCTCTACGCCGCTACCTTGCTGCCGCGGGCTCTCAAGGAGCGCAGCTCCACCGGGGTGCGTACGCTGCTGCGTCACCTGCTGGGCAGGTAGGCCCCGGCGTCGTCGTTTTTACGACGACGCACGCCCCGCAGCGCGCCTCTTCGCACGCCCTAGCGTGCCGGCGCGCGCAACTCTCCGAAGGGATTTTTCTTACCGCGCGAGGCTCGCATGGCGGGTCGTTCCACCAGGAACCAGGAGAATGCCGCGCCCAATGCGGTAAGCACAAAAAGAACAGCGCAGAAAACGAGGTAGGGGGCCGCGTCCGCAAGGCCGAGGCGGGTGAGGAGCTGGGTGAGCGGGAATCCCCAGATGTAGATGCCGTAGCTGAAATCGTGGACCTGGAAGAGACGTGGGGAGGGAAGCGTCTGCCCGATCCACAGCAGCACGTAAGTGAGCAGTGGCGCGGAAATCTGCGGCCCGGAATGCGGGGCCACCACCATGATGGCGACGGCCGCAACGGCGGCGCCCAGGGCTCCCCAGGTGGTCAGGCTCAGGCGGTCTTTGGCCAGGAAGAGGAGTGAGCCACCGAAGAAGAAGGGGAGCAGGCGTGAAAGCTGGTCAAGTGTGCCGTTCATCGTGCCCAGGTACACCGTGGCGGTGGGGAGGAAGACCCGCAGCGCGCAGGTGCCCAGGAAAATTGCGGCGGTGGGCCAGATGTGCCGCTTGAAGAAGGGGATGGTGAGCAGCGCGCCCACAATGAGATAGCACACGAACTCGTAGTAGAGCGACCACAGCGAGCCGTTCCAGGCGATGGGGTAGGGAACATTGTGGAGGGTATCCGCGATGCCCCACTGGTTCATGTAGAGGAAGAAATTGCCCAGGATATAGCTGATGGGAGTGGGACCGGTGGTGAGATAGCCGTCCAGGGTACCGTGGTCGAGCAGATAGACGAAGGGCGCGAGGAGGAAAGCGGTTACCACATTGATGAATAGGAACGCCGGGAAAATGCGCACCACGCGATTCTTGAGGTAGCGCCCCACATCCGAACGCAGTCGGGCCGCGGTAATGAGATACCCGGAAATCATGAAGAAACCGAAAACAGCCCAGGCGCCTACCGATTCACCGGGCGTGATTTCGAATTCCCCGACGAGCTGGGTCACCGGCCCCACGTGGTGGAAAAGTACCATGAGCGCAAAAACCAGCCGAATCAAATTCAGCGAGTTATTGCGGGGGTCAAGCCAGGTGCGCATACGTTCCTTCGTGTGGTCCCAGCACGGTGGGGGCGACGACGCCGTTACCGGGTCGTCGCCGCACACCGCGCTATTGTTTCAGGTTTAGAGATACTGGGTCTGGGTGTTAATCCAGGAAGCAAGGCGCGTGAAGCCTTCTTCCACGTCTACCTCGGCTTCGAAACCGAGGAGCTCGCGGGCCGGCTGCGGATCCGCCCAGGCGTGGCGCACATCCCCGTGGCGCCACTGGCCGGTGATCTTCGGTTCGGGAGCCCCGTAAATCTTCGCGATAATTTGGGCGGCTTCGAGGATGGTGGTGTAGTGACCCGCTCCGATATCCACGGAAACGGCGGGGCACTTCTCAATTTCGATCATTTTAATGAGGGCGCGGGCCACATCATCAATAATGATGAAATCGCGGCGGATGAGGCCGTCCTCATACACGGAAATCTGTTGCTTATTGTAGGCAACGCGGCAGAAGAGGGACATGATCCCGGTGTAGGGATTGGAGGGCGTTTGGCCGGGGCCGTACACGTTTTGCAGGCGTACAATCCCGATCTCGCAGCCGAAAGCATCGCCCCACATGCGCAGGAGCTGTTCCTGGGCGATCTTGGTCACCGCGTACACCGAAGAAGGATGGGGCTCCACCAGGCTGGCATTCATGGCCACCGGCTCCGCCTCCGGGAAATCCCATTCTTCTTTTTCAAACATGGCCACCGTGCGCGAACCGGGGTAGAACAGCTCACCGGCGTGTTCCCCGGAGGTGTGCCGCCAGGCACCCTCACCGTAGACCGCGCGTGAGGAGGCGAGGACGATGCGCTGCGGGATCACCTGGTGGCGCGCAAAAGCATCGAGCATCGTGGTGGTGCCCACCACGTTCACGGAGGCGTGCCGGGTGGATTCGGTCAGGGACTGCCCGGTTCCGGTTTCTGCCGCCAAATGGACAACGACATCCGGGGTGAAGCGCTCCAGCAGGGCATCCCAGGCGGCCGGATCGGTCACATCGGCTTCGTAGAGCTCCACGCGCTTATCGAAGCCGGCCGTGGGCTGATGATCCGGGTGGATCTGCGGATGCAGGTTATCGAAAGCGATAACCTGGTCGTGATGGTCGGCAAGGTACGTTGACATCGCCGCTCCGATAAAACCGGCACCACCGGTGACAAGAATGCGCATGGAAGTCCTTCCTTTATTTGATGCACATGAAGTTTACGCCTCAGGTAGGGGCGCCGCGCGTTCCGCGCGTAGCAAAGCTATTTCTTCAGCCAAACGCCGCCGGTCTTCTTCCAACCGGGAGACTGCGGTAGAGAGCTGGATCGTCACCATGAGCAGCACCACGCACGCGATCACCAAAATCATATTGGAGGCGCGTTTGAAACCGAGGGCTTGGGAAACGAGGAAAACAACCTGGGGCCAGATTGAAATAACGAGCAGGCCGATACCGATAAGGAACCAGATATACACGTAGGTTTGTTTCATCCGCCGGGAGCGCAGCAAGATAAACAGATATATAAGGAAGAGGATGCTCGCGGCGATGGGCAAGAGGCGGTACAGCACGTTATTGCCTTCCTTCGGTTCCGTCGAGATCTTTTTGGCCGGGGCGGGTGGAAGCTACCGCCATGGCGATAATACCGCGCAGCAACAGACGTGCGGCTTTGAGCGGGTTATGAGAGGGAGTGCCACCCTGCCGTTCGCGCATCTCCACCCCTACCTGGGTGACGCGCAGCCCAGCTTTGCTGGCGATAATAAGCGCTTCGATGGTATCGCCCAGGTATTCAGCCGGGAGCTCATCAGCGAGGACCCCGATGGCCCTCCGGTTCGTTAGCTTGAAACCCGAGGTGGTATCCGTGAGCCGGGTGTGATGCACGCGGGAGAGTACCTTGGAAAGGAATCGCATAGCCCAGGCGCGCGGGCCGCGCACCCGATAGGAGCCCCGTTCGGCAAAACGCGCCCCGATCACAATATCGGCACCGGTCTCATCCATGCGGGCCGCCAGGCGAGCAATATCTTCGGGGCGGTGCTGGCCATCGGCATCTACCTGCACGGCGCGGTCAAATCCGTGCCGCCAGGCGTACAGGTAGCCGGTGCGCATAGCCCCGCCCACCCCGAGGTTAATGGGCAAATTGAGGACAGTAGCCCCGCCGGCCGCGGCCACCTGCGCGGTGGCATCCCGGGAGCAATCGTTAATGACCACGAGGGATGCGTGCGGAACTGCCTGGCGTAATTCGGTGAGAACCGCCGGCAGTGCCTCTTCTTCATTCCAGGCCGGAATGAGGACGACGAGACGTGGGTGTCTGTCTTGCTCAGAAGTCATTCTTTGATTTTAGGCCATTTAAGCCCGGGCTTGAACGAACGCTCGTGCTGTGTGCCCTATATGAGGGGTGGTACTTCGCGATAAGATAACGCGGCAAGTGAAACGTTGTCCATCTCAAGGAAATCCATGGTTGCAGCCACACACGCGGATGCTCGGGCACCTCGGGCCGAGTCGTCTCCGCAACACTCTCAGCATCGGGCGGCTCTCTTGTCGCGGTTCCGTAGAATCAGCGCCGGGCGCCCCTGGGTGGTGTGGTTAGCCGTCCTAGTGTTCTTCGGAATTCTGGGCGGGGCGCTCAACCTTCACTTCATCACGACCAATCCGCACCTGTCTCCCTTCGATGAATACGTGTACCTCGACGCGGTAGATAAGGCCGGGCGCGGGATCGTGGTACGTGACGGGATGACCACGGACTCTTATGCCCGTGAGGTGCTGGCCTGCCTCGGTTTCGGTTCCAATCCGGTCAGCTCGGCAACCATCGGGGTGTGCGGGGGAGATTTCCCGGATGAGAAGCTTCCCTTCGCGGGTTATACCACCGCCGGGGTGCATTCGCCGGTCTATTACTTCCTGACCGCCTGGCTAGCCAAGCCCTTCACCGTGCTGGGAATGGGCTTGCTGGGTAGCGCTCGCCTCACCAGCGTGCTCTGGTTGGTGGTGGGTATGACGGTACTGGCGTGGGGGATGCGCCGTGTTGGTGCCACCTGGGCGATGGCGCTCACGGTGCCGCTCCTTATCACGTCCATGCCCACGTTCCGCACCACGAATTGCTATATCACCCCGGACGCGCTCAACCTCCTTGTTGGTACTCTTATTATCTTCGGGAGTATTTTCTACGCGCGCCGGCAGTGGTCAATCGGCTGGCTCATCCTCATCTCCGCGGTGGCCTGCGTGGTGAAAATGCAAAATATTTTCGCGGTGGTGGCAGCCCTCATTTTCCTGGTGTGGTACCGGATACGGCCCGGCCACGGCTGGGGTAAGAAAGCCGCTGCTGATCCCGCTAAGCTGCCGCGCTGGTGGGAAATTGGTGCCCTCGGGTTGGTCTCTGCGATAGCAGGCGGTGCGTGGCTGGTTATTCGCACGTTCATTCCGGTGGCACGCCCGGATATTGTGGTGGATCCTACCGGGGCGCTTGATCTTCGTCAGTTGCCCTATATGACCGATGATGCGCTTCAAATTATTTTCGCTGGCATTGGCGGGACTGCCGAGCAATATCCGAAATCACCCTTCGCGAGTGTGGTGCTCTGGCTGGGAATTACCGCCATTGTAAGCGTGGCCTGGATCTTGGAACGTCACTCCACTTTGGCGCAGCGTTTCTGCCAGGCAGCCGCGGTTTCTTTCCTCGGCATCGCTCCGGCGGTGGTGCTCGGGTTCAATATTCTTTCCGGCTCACTCACCTTTATGCAGCACCGCTACGGGATGGTTCTTATCCCGCTCTTCTGCGCCGCTGCCGCCTGGATCAAGCTGCGCCACTCCGTGACCTGGGGTTTGGCGCTCCTCACCGCCTGCGTATATGGATACGCCCTCATTATTCCCTCGGCAACGTAGCACATTGCCGCAACGCAGCAGCTGATCATGCCGGCGGCATGAGGGATGCCCGCGGAACGCACCGAGCGATCCGCGGGCATCTGTGCACCTTCCTCAGACGCACGAGGGGCGACTAGGTGGACTAGGAGGCGGACTAGGTGAACTAGATGTACTTGCGCAGCCGGGACTTCACCTTCGAGGCCAGCACCTTCGGGCCGCCGGTACGCAGGTAATCCACCACGAGTTTGAGATCACGCACCGGGTTGAAACCGGGGTCGATAAAGCCGAGCATGGTTCCCGGCACATCGTCCCCGGCGCGGAAAGCCACATCCGCAGCCCGGCGTGGATGCCGGCAGAACTCCAGCAGCGGAGCCAGCGCCCGATCCCAGTGGAACTGCTGGGCGAAACCGGCAATATTCGCACGCGCGCGAGCCGCTGCGGCGTCGTCGTATAGCAGTGTTTCGAGCGCGGCGGCGAGGGCCTCCACGTCGCGCGGGGGTACCGAGATACCGATGCCTTCGCTATCGAGGGCATTCCCGAAAGAATCCCCGCTGGTCGCCACGATCGGCAGCCCGGCCCACAGGTAGTCGAGGATACGGGTACGGAAAGAGAATTGGGTTTCCACGTGCTCGAAATGGGTGGAGACTCCCACGTTCGCATCAAGCAGGTAGTTCTGGCGTTCGTGGTAGGGAACCCAGTCGTGGTTGAAGAACACGTGCCGGTTCGTCAGGCCCAGCTCATCGGCCAGGGCCACCGCTTCGGAGGCAACCCGCATGGCCGGCACCCCCGGATTCGGGTGTTTCATCCCCAGGAAGTAGAGGCGCACATCGCTATGGGTGTGGGAAAGTTGCGCCACCGCGCGAATGAGGGAGAGTGGGTCGAACCAGTTATAGACCCCGCCGCCCCAGAGAATCACCTTGTCATCCATACCGATGCCGGGAACCTTCCCGCGGATGGCGTGCTCGGTTTGCCGGGGGGCTTCTTCGCCCAGCCCGAAAGGCGCAATATCGATAAGGCTGCGCACATCCGCGTTGTCGGGAAGGACATTGCGGTTGATGCGGCCCATACTCGCCAGCTGCCCCAGCCAGAAATTGCGCTGTTTATCCGAGGCGCACAGGAATTTATCGGCGCGAGCCAGCTGCCGGTTGAGCACGCCGGTCACCCCGGTGATGGAACGTTCGCGGCCCTCCGGCCCCTGGTCGCGGGCCTGTTCGAGCTGCTCGAGGTGCATGGGATCGTAAATATCGGCCACGATGATCTTTTCCGAGCTCATGAGCCACGGGGCGCTTTCCAGCAGGAACCCCTGGAAAATAATGACGTCCGCCCAGTCGGTGCAGGCGCGCAGGGTATCGGTATCGCCATTGTGGATCTCGAAAGCCTGGGGTACCACCTTCCCTACGCCGGCTGTGGAGCACAGCCGTACCGGGTGTTCGAGCGCCAGGCGGGTACACATTTCCCAGGCGCGGATAGCCGGCCCGGCCATTTTCTCCCCGATGGGTTCGCCAGTCACCACCAGCACCTTCGCCTGCCCGGAGAAACGCTTGGCAATCCCGAAGAAACGCGCTAGCGCCTCGTGGAGGTCCAGGTAGCGGGGGAGCGGGTAGGCCGGCTCCATAGCATTACGCATGAGAGTGATGATTTCCGCGTCTGACTTTTTACGCCCGGCCTGGATTTCCCGGCGCGATTCGACCAGAGAAGGCAGAATATCGCGGAAATACGACACCGCGTAGGGCGAGGTGGCCGCCATCTTCGTGATGGTGCCCTCCGCGGCGCGGTAAGAATCCGGGCCGCGGCGCGCCTCCACCTCACTGCGTTCGGCGCTGCGTTCGAGTGCAAAAGCGAGGGCCGGGGCGAAAACCGTGCGCAGCAGATCATCCCCGAGATTCTTATACAAGCAGGCCAGCGCATTGCGTTCCAGGAAATACGTTTCGCGGAAATTCCCAAACTTTTTCATGGTGACGTGGTGGCGGTGGTAGGCCACCGACTCGGGCACATAACGCACATCGTATCCGGCCAGATTGGCACGCCACCCGAAATCAGCATCCTCGTAGAACATGAAGTAACGGTCATCGAAACCGCCCAGTTCCTCGAAAACGTGGCGCGGCACAAACATGGCGGCCCCGGTGGGGAAGAGCACATTCTTCGGGGTATCCCAGGCGCCGGTATCCTCGCGTTCCGCCTCGCGCTTGTAGCCCATGCCGAACCACGTCATCGAGGAATCCACGAAATCGATCTTGTCACCCTCCCAGGTGAGCACCTTCGATGCCACGCACCCGACCTTCGGATCCGCCTCGATGGCCTCCACCGCGGCGCGAATCCACTTCTTACCGGGCCGGGCATCATTATTGAGGAAGGCCACGATCTCCCCGCGCGAATGCTCCACCCCAAAGTTACAGCCCCCGGTAAAGCCCAGGTTGGCACCCGATTGCAGGACCTGGCAGTCGGGCAACTGCGCGCGCAGGCGCTCGAAAGAACCATCCCCGGAATTATTATCGACGACGACGATCTCCAGATCCTGCGCGGGCCAGTCACATTCACGCAGGTAGCGCGCGGCGGCAATCGTATCCTCCGCCCCGCGGAAATTGACAAGAATAACGGAAACAGAGGTCACTTGCGTTCTCCCTTGAGAGTGGTTGCCAGGCCGCGCAGCACGCGGCGCAGATGGGGATGCTTGCGGGCGCCGGACTTACCGGGCTCCTCGTAGAGCTGGGTGGTGCCCACCCGTTCATAGGCGTGAATCGGGGAGCGCAGTGCGGCGAGGGCCGCCGCAATACCGCCGTTTTCTTGGGCGACGAGGCTGGTGAGAGAGTGATCGTCGTCGTACGTATTTTGATCGAGGCGATAGTTCCCGGACAGGGCCCCGAGCACAAAATCACGCTGGGCGGTATCCGCGGTGATCAAGCGGTCCGCAATACTGAGCGTTTCGTTGAGAACGCTGGCGTTCGCCCCCAGGCTCTCCGTGCCGGTCACCCCCACCCAATCGGTGCGGACCATCGCCGTGAGGTTCGCGGTGGTGACATCAGCGATGATCACCCCGTGGTTCCCGCTCCACGGGACGGCACGGGCCGGCAGGTTGAGAATATAGGTCACCGCAATTGTGGCGACGGCGCTGCCAATATCGCGGCGGGCCGGTTGGAACGGTGCGGTGGGGTCGACACTCCGCTCGCTCAGCTCTCTGCTTTCCGGATCCCACAGGTAAAGCGGCTCGGGAATTTCAGCGGCGATCCGGGCGAAACGGGCACGGGCCGCGGTATCGGAACCGGCCACCGCGAAAGCGATGCTCGGCTCATGATCGCGGCGCACATCCGCGAAAGCCATGTCCAGGAACTCCCGTTCGGAGGCGGGAATGCCGGCGCTGGCCCACACCAGGTCAAGGAAATCAGCCACATGGGGCAGGCGGCGGTCCGGGATACGGGCAGCGCCAAGAGCCGCTTCATTGCGGCTTTCCAAGCCGGCTAGGGAGGCAGCCCAGTCCCGCACCACCTGGGCCCCGCCGAAAGTGGTGGAGGGAATCTGGAGCGTTGGTACGTCGTCGTTCCCGGGGCGGCGGGCAAGATCAAGGGCCGCGGTATCTACCCCGGAGCTGCGGATCGGGTGATCGATGAGTGCGAGGAAAAGCGGGGCGAGGAATTCCAGCTGGTAGGCCGGAGAAAGATTCTTCGTGAGGATACGCAGGTAGTCCACGGTATCCAGAGCGGGGATACCGGCTTCGAGGAGCGGGGTAGCACGCTGCTCACCGGGCACCCCGGCGGCGCTCAGGCGCCACTGGGCATCCACGGCCAGGGCCGGAAGCGTAAAAGCGGTATCGAGGCCGCCGCACAGGTGCAGCGCTCGGGAGTCGAAGGTGTAGACCGGGGCGGGAACCGCGAGGACACCGCGGGACTCGGATGCGTTCGGCTCTTCGGAACGCGGGGCACCCCACGCGGTATTGCGCCCCGGGGTGGCAAGGAGCTGCGCGAGAGCTGTTTTCGTCACAGCACCGGGATCGGTCACCACCGCGGTCACCGTTTCCCCTGCTGTGAGATCCGCGCGCGGGGCGGGCTGGCCCGCAATGAGCTCCGCAACACGGTAGGGGAGGGCGCGCGCTAAAGCCGGCCCGGCTCCGGCGGGAACAAGAACACAAACACTCATGACTGCCTATCATCCTCCGCGGGGCGGCAAGCGCGGCTCACGTAGCCGCGGCGGCTCGCGGGTGAAACTTACTTTCTCTATCGTACAAGGCGACGCGAGCTAGCGCTGACATCACGCCGCAGGGCCTGCAGCTGGGTAGTATGAGACAGATAGGTGCATGCGCGCGGCTAGCCCGGGTGGGTAGTGAGAAGCGCGAATGCCGGTAGGAAAGGTCGGGTATGGCAACAGGGCGCGAACGCGAGGTGGGTCCCGAGGCGCAGGCACGCTTCGAAAAACTCGCCGGCCAGGATCTCACGCGCGTGGCTATTGACACCGGGTTCTTTAGCGGGTGGCGGGCTTCCATCCGCGATATTCTCGCGCATCGCCACCTTCTCGGCCTGCTTACCCGGCGGGAGCTCAAGGCACGCTACAAGGATTCGGTGCTCGGCTACGTGTGGACCCTGGTACGCCCACTTATCAACCTGCTCATCTACTACTTCGCCATCGGCAAGGTATTGGGCGCCGAACGTGCCATCCCCGATTTCGCCATCTATGTTTTCGCCGGGCTCACCGCCTGGGGGCTTTTTTCGCAGATCGTGGCGGCCTCCACCGGTGCGATCGTGAGTAATTCCGGGATCGTCAAAAAGGTGTATCTCCCGCGCGAAATCTTCCCGCTCTCCGCGGCCGGTGCCGCCTTCGTGGACTTCCTCTCTCAGCTGGCCATTTTGGTGTGCGGGGCCCTTATTATCCGCGGGGTGCCGTGGGGGAGTACCCTCATCTACTTCCCGATCTCCCTGGCCGTGGTGGTGGTGTGGGCGGTGGCCTTCGGGCTTTTCCTCTCCGCCGCGAATGTGTACCTGCGGGATGTGCAATACCTCGTGGAAGTTATTCTCCTCATCGGTTTCTGGCTGACCCCTTCGGTGTACTCCTTCGCGATGATTGCCGGAGCAGCCCCCGCTTGGATGATCAACCTCTATCTCCTCAACCCCACCTCGGTGGCGGTTATGGGCTTCCAGCATTCCTTCTGGGCGGCCGGGCAGGGCGCTCTGCTGCCCTCCCATCTCCTCAGCCGCCTGGGAATCTTCCTTATTATTGGGCTGGTGCTGCTCTGGCTCGCACAGCGCTACTTCGCCCGCATGCAACGTAATTTCGCGCAGGAACTCTAAAAGAAAGGCGAGGCAAGGATTCTCATGTCACGTCCCGACGTCATTCAAGTTGATGGAGTTTCGAAGAAATTTATCGTCCACAAAGATAAATCCCTCAAGGAACGCCTGGTTAACGCTGCACGTTCACGCACCCACGCGGAAGAATACTGGGCGCTCAAGAATGTCTCCTTCAGCGTGGCCGCCGGAGAATCGGTGGGCCTGGTGGGTGCGAACGGTTCGGGTAAATCCACCCTTCTCAAAGTGATCGGCGGGATCCTCACTCCCGATGCCGGGCAGGTGCGCACCCGGGGGCGCATGGCGGCGCTCCTAGAACTGGGTGCCGGTTTCCACCCCGACCTGACCGGTATGGAAAACATTTATCTCAACGCTTCTATCCTGGGGCTTTCTGAAGCGGAGATCGATGCCCAGCTCGATTCAATTATTGAGTTTTCGGGGATCCGGGATTTCATCCACACCCAGGTGAAGTTCTATTCCTCCGGGATGTACGTGCGCTTGGCTTTTGCGGTGGCGGTGCATTCGGATCCCGATATCCTCCTCGTGGACGAAGTGCTCGCGGTGGGCGATGAGCCTTTCCAGAAGAAGTGCATGGAGAAGATTCGCCAATTCCAGCGCGAGGGGCGCTCCATTATTCTGGTTTCACATTCCGCGGCGCAGGTCATCGAGGTGTGTGATCGCGCCGTCGTTCTGGATAAAGGCGCCATGGTCATGGTGGGGGACGTGCGCGACGCGATGTCTCGCCTCCATCAGGGCTACCAGGCCCAAATGCTGGCTGAACTGGCCGCGAAGAACGGCGGGGTGCTCACCGCGGTGGATACCCACCCGTGCAGTATTGAGAACGCCGCGATTGTGGACGGGGTGCGCACCTCCGATGATGGGCTCTTCGTGCATATTAGCGGTGACACTATGCGCATCGCCTTTGATCTGGTGGCCCATGAGCCTTTGCATGATTATGGCGTGGTGGTGGAAATCGCCACGATGAACGAGGGCACCCCGGTTTTCGGGATGTCGAGCCGCCGCCTCCAACTTCCTCTGCCACCCATCACGGACCGGGAAACTATCATGGTTGTTCTTCCCGACCTGCCGATTGGGGAGGGCGATTACATTGTTAATCTTGCGATTCTCAACAGTGCGGATATTGAAATCGAGCGGCGTAATAGCGTTGCGCTCTTCACCACCAAATCCGATGGCATGACCACGGGATTCCTCAAAACCTTTCCCGAAGTCTATGTTCATAATGTTAAGATCGAGGCGGGGAGCGCAACGAGCCACTAACCGCGTTCGCGGCCACCACGCTCCCGCGAACAGAGGGGAACCACGTGCCAGTTATCGATGCCCAAGCGCGCAGCGCTCCGCTGCGGTGGCGCACCCGTGGCTTCGCGGGCCTGGGCGCTCTCCTCTATTCCCTCGCCCTGTCGTTTATCTACGGTGTGAACGCGTGGGCCATCGGCCCGGTGCACGCCTGGGTGGCTGACCTTGGGCGCCTGCAATGCGGAACTGAGTTTCCGCGCCTGTACCTGCAAGAAGGGCGCTGCCCCACCATCGGTTTTCCGGAAGGGACAGCCACGGTCAACGGCGGTATTTTTAGCCGCGCGGCCACCTTCTTTTCATTAATATTTCCCGGCGACGTCGCCGCAACGCTCTCTGCGTGGTACCTCATCTGGATCGTCCTGGCACTGGTGGGCGCCTACGGGCTGTTCTTCTGGCTCACGGCGCACCGCCTGATCGCGGCAGTGGCTGCCGCGGTATGGATGATCAACCCTTCCCTTATCGGAATGGGGAATTTTGGTACCACCTTCTGGGGCGCTCTCCTTCTACCCGCCACCATCTACGTGGGCACGGTGCTGCTGCGTTTCTGGCTGCAGCCGCCCTGGTGGCGCCGGCTTCTCGCTTTGGTTGGCTGGTGCGGGGTTCTCACCTGGGCTGTTTTCCTTGACGGTTATTCTTTCGTCATGCTCGGCTTCACCGCTGGGGTGGTGGTTATTGTGCTACCGCTGCTGCGCGGGCGTAGCGGTCTGCGGGATGCCGGTCTGGGCTTTGTCTATATGTCGGTTGCCAGCGCAGTTGCGCTAGTGGTCTATTACCGCAGCGCCGGTGGTGCCCTGGCCGGCATGGGTACCAGCGAAGATTTCTTCCGCTCCATGGGAGTGGATGTCGCTACCACGATTATCCCCACCTCGAGCGTATGGTGGGCCGACCTCCTCGGAATCGGGCTGGATGCGGATGTGCTGTGGGGAGACGGCACCAACGTCCGCTGGAATTACATCGGTATCGCGGCCTTGGTGCTGCTCGTTTGTGTGCTGGTCTGGGCGCGCGGGCCACGCCGCTACGTGCTGCTCTGGGCTTGCGTGGCGCTGGTGGCCTTTGTTATCGCCCTGGGGCCCTCGCTGAAATGGTGGGAGATCCGCGGTCCGCTGACCCCGCCGATCCAGGTGAGCGACTACCTGATGCCCCGCTCGGAGGCCGTGTGGACTTTCCCGTGGGCACCGCTGTATGAGGAGCTCCCGGGGCTCGATCTCATGCGGGCGATCTACCGCTGGATGCTGGTGGTCCGCCTGGCTCTTCTCGCGGCGCTCGCGAGCGGTATCAGCGCATTGGTGCGCAGCGAAGCGCGCGGCAGCTGGAGGCGGGTAGCCTGCGGAGTTTTAGCCACGCTGGCTGTGGTGGGCTCCGCCCCGAACTTCGCCGGCCTAGCGGTAGGGGCCAGCTACCGTGCCACCCATCTTGAGGCACTTATCGGTGAGATTCCGGAAAAACTTGATGCGGCTCTGCCGGACGATGCCGTGGTGGCTTTCAGTTCCCCGGTATCAGGCGGTAATGATTTCCTAGCCGGGGTGCTCGCGAGCGAGTCTGACCTGGTCCTCTACAACACCTTCGGAGATAAAGATGTGGCCCGGGCCCGCGAAAACTGGACCCCGGAAATGCAGGATGTCATCGGTTCGCACGTGAACTTTGGGCATTCGGTGTGGCAGGTGCTCTACACCGGGCAGGTGCAAGCGGTTATCATCCCGAATTTTGATTTACGGTGGGGAATTGAACAGGGGTCCACGGATACTTTTGCCGCGGAGGCGCAAGCGTTGCGTGAACAAATTGCGTCCGATCCGCGCCTGCGGGTGGAACCCCATAAGGATTTCACCATCGTGACGCTCGCGGAATAGCGCATTGGCGTACTAGCAGGCAAGTGCGCCAATGCGCCAGCGCATGATCGGCGTGCGCGTTACCCGGATGAGCGGCAACGCGCACGCTTCGCCCCCGATGCCCTCGGTGCTCAGACGCGCGTAATCCCCGCGAAATCAAAGGCGGCCGCGAGATCCTGGTGGAGGCGCGGCACGCCCATAATCTCCTGAATATGGCGCTCACCCGCGGTAGCGAGGCGCTCCCACAACTCATCATCACGCATGCCGTCCACGATGGCCCGGGCGAATTCCTCCGGGCTATTGGCGATCAGCGCGGTGTGGCGGTCCTCCAAGCCCATACCCTCTGCGCCGATATCGGTGGTCACAATAGGCACGCCCCAGGAGAGAGATTCTCCGACCTTGCCCTTCACGCCAGCACCGTAGCGTAGCGGCGCGATGGAGAGCCGGGCCGGATTATAAACATCGGCTAAATCAGCGGCGTAGCCGCGTAGCTTCACACCGTTCCCCTCAAAAACGCGCAGGGATTCCGGCGGGTTCTTCCCGTACACATTGACCTCGACATCACCGAGCTCTTTACGCACCAGCGGGTGCACCTCGGTGAAATACCATTTCAGGCCATCCGCGTTCGGGGGATGGGCGAAGGAGCCAATAAAACTGATGCTGCGCCGGCCCGTCAAACCGGCGGGGTGCTCTACCGGGACGTGCACATTCCCCACTACAAAGACCGGAAGTTCGGGGTGGTCCGCATGCAGCATCTTGGCCTCTGCGGAGGACACAACCAGGGTGGCGGTGCTCGCTCGCATAACCCCGAGCTCCAATTCCTTAGTTTGATGCGCGGCGGTGATAAGAGCAGCGTCATCGGCAAGTTTCGCTTCGCGTAATTCGCGGGTACCGTGCAGATCCACCGTGTCAAAAATAACGGGGACACCCGGAAGTGCGTGGGTAATGGGGAAGAGGCTTGCGGCGGCTACCCCGACTCGGGAGAGTATCACCCCGCGCACATTCCCGCGCAGCAGGATGGTGAGGGCTTGCCCGCTAATATTCGCGCGGCCCATATCGTTATATGTATCGTAGACAACCTGGATCCCGTACGCGGTCAAATTGCCGACATAGGGTTCGTGGCGGGTTTTGTTTTGCGGAATGAAGATGGGTTGGTATCCGAGCCGGAGCAGTTCCAGCAAAATCTGTTCCATTCGCACCGAACCCGAGTCCAGATCCGGGGTGATAACAGCGCCGTCGCATACAATAACAACATTTTTCGTATGAACGGCTCTTTCGATCTCAAAATCGGGATCCTCTTCTGGACTTAACGGCTGCGCGGCCAGCTCAGCCGCCCATTTTTGCCGGAACTTGTCCCGATTGATGACCTGGTAACGTTTCGTTCCAGACGAGGTTTCGGTCCCGTTCGATACGCCTTCGTGGTGAATAACGAGGGAGCGCGGTTCATAAACGGTGCGGTAGCCCAAGCGCCGTACTTCAAAAGCCAGATCGGTATCTTCGTAGTAGGCGGGAATATAGCGTTCATCAAAGCCGCCCAGTTCATCAAGAATGGACTTGCGTACCGCCAAGCACGCTCCGGAACAGTAATCAACATCCCGGAAATAGGTATAGGAGTGATTTTCGGGATTATCTCCCTTCCCGTAATTCCAGGCGCTACCGTCAGAAAATACCACGCCGCCAGCTTCCTGCAACGTACCATCTGCGTACACCAAGCGCGCTCCCACCAGCCCAATGGTGGGATCCTTCAGGCGTTCCACAATGGGCAGGAGCCAGCCGGGATTCACTTCGGTGTCATTATTGAGATAGATAACAATCTCACCGCGCGCATACTGGAGTCCGGTATTGCAGGCCCGAATAAAACCGCCGTTTTTCGGCATATGAACAACGCGCAAGCCGATAATGCGATCCAGCTTCTTGCCGGTGGAATCCGGGGAACAATCATCTACCGCGATGATTTCATAAGGAATATTCCCTGCCGTTTCCGCCACCGCTTTCAGGCAGGCAAAAGTTTCCTTCCAGTGCCCGTAGACAGGAATAATGATGGACACCAGCGGCCGCTCCGAGCAGGGCACCTGGTAGAGAAGCTTCTGGAGTACCTTGCGCCCGGCAGTTTCCGCTCCCGGAACGCGGCGCAGCGCGGAACGGAGGGCAGTCATGGCCGAGGAAGAAGAAACATTCGTCACGGCGGAATCCTTTGGTTGAAGAGGCGGCATCGGCTGTTCTGTTCTTTGAATTGTACTGTAGCGGCGCGCCGCGGCGCGGGAAGCACGGACCTCGCGGCGCGGGATACTGTTGGGATGCCGGCGCCCTCCCAGCGTGCACCTGCGTATCTCCCCGTGCGAGCCCGCGTAGCTTGTTAGGCTAGGTGCTGGATAATCGCTGATATGGCGGAGAGGGATATGAAACTATTTGTGCAGGTTCCGTGTTTGAACGAGGAAAAAACCTTGCCCCTGGTACTGGAGTCCATTCCCAAGGAAATTCCGGGCATCGATAGCATAGAGATCCTTATTATCGACGACGGATCGACGGACGCGACCGTGGAGGTCGCTAAATCCTACGGGGTCACACACTTTGTACGCCACGCCCGCAACCAGGGCCTGGCACGCTCCTTCCGGGACGGCGTGGAATACGCGCTCGCGAACGGCGCGGATATCGTGGTGAATACCGACGGTGATAACCAGTACCCCCAGGAAGCTATCCCGGAACTGGTGGCCCCCATTGTGGCCGGGCGGGCCGATATTGTGATCGCGGACCGGCAAACCTCCAAAATCGCGCACTTCTCCCGTTTCAAGAAGCTCATGCAGAATGTGGGTTCCCGGGTGGTCAATCGGGCGGCCGGCACCAAACTCCCGGACGCTGCCTCCGGTTTCCGCGCCTACTCCAAGGGCGCGCTCTACCGCCTCAATGTGGTCACCCAATTCTCCTACTGCATGGAGACTATTATTCAGGCCGGTAATAAGCGCTTGCGTATCGACTCCGTACCCATTACCACCAACCCGAAAACTCGCGAATCGCGCCTGTTTTCCAATATTTTCCAGCACATGTTCAAATCGGGAACCGCGATTGTGCGTTCCTACCTCATGTTTAAACCCCATGTGCCCCTCGGCTGGACGGCAGCGATTACCGGGATCCTCGGTGCCATTCCTTTTATCCGCTTCCTCATCTTCTACTTCATGGGGCAGGGCGCAGGCCATATCCAATCTCTTATTTTCGGTTCGGCCATGATCGTGGCTTCGATTATTTCCATCACCATCCTCATCATCGCGGACCTGCTGAAAACCAATCGCGTGCTCCTCGAACAGCAACTGGAGGGCATTAAAGCCCTGCGCTTCGGCCCGCCGCGCCCGCTGGCTGCCACCGCGAGCATCGAGCAAGCCCCCCATGCGCTCGAGGTGCCCGATGAGCTGGAATCCCGCCAGGTGGGCGAGGCGGGGGAGGCCCGCGCGTGAGAATCCTGGGCTTTGGTACCTACAACACCGCGAACCACCCCCGGGTAGGGGTGCTGCTGCGCGGATTGGCTGACCACGGGCATACCGTGCGTGAACTCAACTACCCCCTCGATACCGGCACCGCCGGGCGGGTAGCTGCGCTCGCCAGCGCCCGCGGGGCACTTTCTTTCGGTGCGGATATTGCCCGGCACTGGTGGCGCCTGGTGCGCGGAGCCCGGCGCTTTCGCGGCCCGCACGCCCCGGACGTTATCGTGGTGGGCTACCTCGGCCACTTTGATGTGCTCCTCGCCCGTCTCCTTTTCCCACGCACCCCCATTGTGCTCGACCACCTTATTTTCGCCTCCACCACCGCCACTGACCGCGGCCTGAACACCGGCATCAAAGACCGCCTGCTGCGCACCCTGGATAGCGCCGCTATTCGCGCCTCCACCATCACGGTCCTGGATACCCCCGCGCACCTGGCACATATGCCCGAAGCCCTGCGCGCTCGCGGCGTTGTTGTTCCCGTGGGCTCGCCGGAAAGCTTCTTCGCGGCCCGCAGCGCGCATCCGGTCCACACCCCACCCCGCGTGGTTTTTTACGGCCTCTTCACGCCGCTGCAGGGCACTGTCACGATTGCGCGTGCCCTGCGCCTCGTCGAGGAACGCGGCGTGGACCTCGAGGTTACCCTCATCGGTACCGGTCAAGATTATGCCGAAGTGCGCGAGATTCTGGCGGGCGAGGGCGCGCACGTCCGGGTGACGTGGCGGGATTGGGTCGACGCCGCCGCGCTGCCGCGCGATATCGCCACCCATGACCTCTGCCTGGGAATCTTCGGAACTTCGGATAAGGCCCAGCGTGTGGTTCCGAATAAGGCCTATCAGGGCATGGCCGCCGGCCTGGCCCTCATCACCTCGGATACCGCCCCGCAACGCGAGATGCTCAAAGAAGCCGCCTGCTACGTTCCCGCGGGGGATGCCAGGGCGCTAGCCGATATGCTCGTCCGCCTTGCCGCGGAGCCGGAAGTTGTTACCGCGGCACGCACCCGCGCCGCCGCGCGCGCGGATCTAGCTTTCCACCCCGCCCAGGTGGTGCGCCCCCTCCTCGCCGCCCTCGACCGAGTCCCGGGCCGGCGCGGCACGAGCCGCAGCAAAGTCCCAGATTTTGGTGCAAATATCCACCAGAGCGGCGAAAAGAGCACCCGGTGAAGAAAATTCTTAGCGTCCTGCAAGCACCTCCCATGCGGGCCGGGTTTATGATCCTCGCGGTCATTGCCGCGATCTGGGCCATCGTGGCCAACCGGGAGGCCGTGGGAGAGGCGCTAGCCGCACTGCCCTGGTGGGTGAGTTTGGCCGGAATCGCGCTATCTCTCCTCTACGTGGCTTGCACGATGGTTTCCTGGCGCTACCTTCTCAATGACGTGGGCCAGCCCGTCCCTGCGCGGGTAGCCCGGCGTATTTTTTATAGCTCCCAAGTGGCGAAATACCTGCCCGGCGGAGTGTGGAATTTCGTGGCGGCCGCGGAAATGGGCGCGGCGCATTCCATCGCCCGGCGGCGCTCCTTCGTGGCGTTGCTCGTCTCCATGGTAGTTTCCATCGTTACCGGCCTGGTGCTCGCGGTCCTCGCGCTGCTCCTCGGCCCGGCCGGCCTCATGGCGGATTACGGCTGGCTTGCCCTGGCCATCCCGGTGGGCGTGGTGGCCCTGATTCCACCGGTTCTCAATAAAATCATTAGCCTGGGCCTAAAAATTCTGCGGCGCGGGCAACTGGAAGCACAGCTGAGTTGGCGCGGCACCGGCCTGGCGGCATTGTGGGCCGCGGCCGGATGGCTCCTCATGGGCGCCCAGCTCTGGCTCATGCTCATATACCAGGGCATGGCCGCCTCGATCCCCACCTTCCTGCTCGCCACCGGCGGTTACGCGCTAGGCTGGACCGTCGGTTTTCTTGTTTTCTTCGTCCCGGCCGGGGTGGGGGTGCGGGAACTGGCTCTTGCCGCAGTACTTTCTACCGCGGTTGGGAGCGGGCCGGTTGTCGTCGTCGTACTACTCTCGCGCGTTTTCACGACTCTCGCGGACGTGAGCCTCGGGCTCCTCGCCGGTTTCGCCGCGCGCCGTGCGGCCCGCCGCTAAAGTCTGCGGATGCAGATACTCGCGCCACGCGGCACGTAGCGCGCTCAGATGCGGGCGGTAGCGGCGCACAACAACGTACGCAACCGCGCAGGAAAGTCCCACGCACAACAGGAGACCCAGGAGCGCGCGGGGCGGCGTCGTCCAGGCGACCGCGAACACCGGGGTACGCAAGCCCACGTAAAAACGCCAGGCCATCCGCACCGTGAAATCAATGGTGGTGACGGCGAAGAGCAGTGCCCCGGCCAGGGAAAGAACCGGAAGGAGGCGGGAGGCACGCGCGGGATCCGTCTGTTTACGCAGGTCGTGATGCTGGAGGAGGGCCGCCGCGCATGTCACCAAGAACGGGAAAACGAAGGGGAACCAATAGCGTCCCTGCCACATAACCAGCGGGATACGATCCGCCACCGCAGTATTGAGGAGCAGGGCGCTGAAGGGGAGAACCACCACCCCGAAAATAACCGCGCGGCGGTGGTGGCGTGCCCCGGCCCGGTAGACCGCGATAAGCAGGCAGGCGAAGAAAATTACGTAGCACAGGGAGACCGGGCTGCTCGGCTCCACGTTTCGCCAGCCCGCGGTACCTATTGTTTCGTGGATGTAATAGGGCATGGTCCCCAGGATTTGTAGACCCATGCGGAAAGCACCCTTATTCGCCACCGGATCGGGTGCTTTCCCGTAGGTGGAGGACAGGTAATTCCATCCGAACCAGGCGAGGCACCCCAGGGCACATAGCGCGAGGAAAATCCAGAATCCGGGGGTGCGCAGGTAGCGCTGTACCGCCACGCGCCCAAAAATAATTGCGAAAAGTAGACACAGCAGTATCGCCCAGTAGGGACCCACCGGGCGCGCGCAAATGAGGGGGATAGCGGCTAGACCCCCGCCGATCCAGCGCCACAGCTCTTCGCGGGCGGGAACGTGGTTGAGGAGGGGGAGGAGGAAACCGGTGAGGGCCAGGGCCGCCCCGATTTCCATCGATTGCGGATTAGAAAAACCGCTGAGGGAATAGAAACCCGGAGCGAGCAGGCCGATGGTGAGATAGGGGAGCGCCGCGCTGCGCAGCCCCGCGTAAAGAGAAGAGAAGCCGAGCGCGGCCAGCCCGGCGAAAAGCCCGGCGGAGAGCACCCGGATACCCCAGAGCACATATTTCCCGGAGGCCAGCAGCAGGGGCCAGTGGGTGAGGTAGTAGTAGAGCGGCGGATAGTTAACCGCCGAGGTGCCCTGGGAGATGAGTTCGTCATTTGTGGTGAAAATACGGGAGCAGAAAGCGGTGGCGGCCGGGTCGTGGCGCCAGCAATCGGGGGCACCGCGCCGCAAAAAAGCGGGGGCATCCACGCGGATACTCTTTTGGGGGATTTGCCCGGTGACCACGGCATAGCCGTAAATTTCGTGCTGGGTTTCATCGGGGCCGCCGTTGAGCGGGGTGAGCAAACTGAGTCCCATCGCATAGATAAAGAAACCCACGAAGGCGAGGAGGAACACTTTTCCGTGCACTACCCGCCGGCGGTCCCGCGAAAAATCGATGGAACGCGCCTCAGCAGCATCGCCGCCCATGATCACCTCGATTAGTCATTGATTTACGTACATCTCATAACAAGTAAGCCCAAGGAATTATATGACGGGCGCGGGAGAATCGGCACATCTGCGCGCGTAGCGCCACGTGAACACCAGGTACGTTCCCGCTACCGTGATGGCGAGCGCGGCGCCGATGAGGGCGTGCGGCGGGGTATCGGTGAGGACCCGCCCCAGTGGCGCCGTGGTGATGCCCGCGTAAAAACGCCAGGCCATCCGCACCGTGATATCAACGGTGGCCAGGAAGAAAAGAGCGGAGGTCGCGCGAGCGAGTGCCCCGCTCACCGTGGAACGACGGCGCCCGGAGGTCGCTATGAGCATCACGCACACCCAGAAGAGCGGGAAGAGGAAGGGGAAGCCGTAGCGGCCCTGCCAGATAGGGAAGGTGGTGCGGCTGAGCACCAGGGTATTCATGAGGACGGCGCTGAGCGGTAGCGATATAAAAGCCAGGGCGATAGACACCCGGTGCCGCGCCTTCCCCCCATGCCACGCGGCCGCCACAACGGCGAAGATGACCACCCAGTAGAGCACCGTGACCGGTACCGAGGTGGTGACCGAGCGCCAGCCGGCCGTTCCGATGGTTTCGTGCATGTAGTAGCGGAAGTTCCCGAGCAGGCGCAAGGTGAGAGCACCCCAGCCGTCGTTGATAACTTCGGTGGGTGTGGGGCCGTAGATTGTGGAGATGCGGGTCCAGGTCAGCCAGCCCAGGCACCCGGCCGCGCAGAGTGCCATAAATATCCCGAAAGCGCGGGTACGAATATAGGTGCGCACCCGCTCGCGCCCTAATACCCCGGCCAGCAGCAGGCACATGGCAATAGCCCAGTACGGACCTACCGGGCGTGCCAGAATGAGCAGGACTGCCGCGCAGCCTCCCGCGATCCACCGCCTCGCCGTTTCCCGCGGGGAAAGGGACTGAACAAGCGGGATGAGGCACCCGGCCATGGCGAGGGCCGCCCCGATTTCCAGACTTTGGGGATTGGAAAAACCCGCGAAGGTGAAAAAAGCCGGGGTGAGGACGGTGAGGGCGATGCAGGCTTCGAGGCGATGGGGTAAGCCGGCCACGAAGGCGGAAACCCCGAAAGCTGCCAGTAACGAAAAGAGCAGCGCGGAACATATTCGCACGGCCCAGAGCGCCGCCGCACCGCTGAGGAAACGCAGGGGCTGGTGGGTGAGGGCGTAGTAGAGGGGCGGGTAATTGACCGCGCTTGTTCCCATTTCCCGCAGGGTGGCATCGGAGCTGAGCGGGGGTGAACACCACGCCGTTTGGGCGCGGGTGGTGCGCCAGCAATCGGGGGCACCCGAACGCAGGTAGCGCGGGGCGAGTACCCGTTCCGATTCGAGCGGGATATTACCCGTGACCACCTGGTACCCGTAAATTTCGTGCACGGGTTCATCCGGGGAGCCCTGCAGCGGGGTGAGCAGGCTCAAGCCTGTGGTGTAGCAGAGAAAAGCGAGAAAAGAAAAAAGGAAAATCCGAGGGGACCACAGGCCGCGGGCGGTGGGAGCGGGCGGGTCGGTCGGAGCGGGCGGGGCAGCCGGAGCAGCCGGAGGAGCGGGGCGGTGCGGACGAGGTGTCATACTGCCGCATCACCGATGCGTCCGCCGCGCCGCCGCCGCGCATCACGTAATCCCTGGCGCATGAGCTGGCGCCGCTCGGCCCCGCGGTCGAGGAGCAGCCCGTTAAAAGCCAGGTATTTCGCCAGCCACCAGGCATAGCGTACCCGCCACTTGCCCGGGAATAGCGAACTGCCAATCACCCGGGCGGTATTGCGCACCAGATAGTAATTGCGGATCGGGGCATGGACGTGGACCGGTTGCGTGCGCCCGGGAAGAAGAACGACGGCGTCACCTAGGGAGTGGTAGAGCCGGGCGGCCGTCACGCACACCAGGCGCCACCCCTGGCTGCGGGCCCGCACGCCCCACTCCAGGTCCACGTGGTCGATAAAGAGGGCGGTGCCCATCCCGCCCACGTCATCGAGCGTCTCCATCCGAATGAGGCAGCCGGAGGCGATAAGGAAAGCAACGTCGAGGACCGGGCGTTCCAGTTCGGCCGCGGTGGCGCGCTTGGGGGCCCACTCGCGGGCAACGTAGACCAATTGGTCCTCCCCTTCGCGTTCTTCGCTGGGGAGGGGGCCGGCGGCACCGATCTGAGGATCACCGGCCAGTACCTCGAGCAGGCGGGCCACCATATCCGAGCCGACCAGGGAATCCTGATCCATGAGCAGTACGAAACGAGCGCCGCGGGCGCGAGCCTGCTCAATGCCGATATTCGTGGCCGCCGCAATCCCGAGATTCTGGGTGAGTGAAATGAACTGGGCATCCACCGCGCGGGCGCTTTCCGCTACGGCTGCCCGGCGCGATTCTTCCGAACCGTTATCAATAACCACCACGTGCCCGACCTGCATGGCCAGCGCGGTGAGACGAGCGGCGCAATTCCCGTCCGGGTTATAGGTGATAACGACCGCGGTGACCTGGTTGGCAAGGGCAGATAGCTCAGCCCGCTTCATAATTTAGCTCCGCAGAGTGCCAAGGAATGCCTGGACATCCTCGTAGCGGGGGAGGAGCCCGCTGCGTTCAGCCTCGTCAAGACCGGGGGCCTCGGTATCCTTCGGGGAGAGCAGCAGCTCGAGCTTTTTGCCCTGCCGATCAGTTTCCGGGAAGACCAACCCCACCTGCGAGCACAGTGGATTCACCCCGTGTTCCCGCCCGGGCGCGTATTGCGCCGAGCACAGGTAGACCACGGTGGAATCATCTTCCAAAGCTACGAAGCAGTGACCCAGGCCCTCCGAAATATAAATGGCTTTCCGGGTGTCATCATCGAGAAGAACGGAATCCCATTTTCCGTAGGTGGGGGATCCCACCCGAATATCGATAACAAAATCGAGAACCGCACCGCGCGGGCACATCACGTACTTTGCCTGGCTGGGCGGCACATCAGCGAAGTGGATACCGCGGACGGTGCCGGCCTTCGACACGGAGGTATTTACCTGGCGCACATCCAAACGATGACCGATTGTTTCTTCAAAAACGGAGGATTTGTAGGCTTCCAAGAAAATACCGCGTTCGTCGGGGAAATGTTTGGTGGTGATTTCCCATGCGCCCGCAATCGCTAATTCCCGAATCTCCATGACGTTATCCTTATGTCGGCTACTCGATGTACGGGAACTACGATACCGTCTCCGCGCCGGTGATGCGGAAGCTAGACTGGAAGAGCTAGCGCCTTTCCTTGGTCCCGGCCTCATTTAGCCGGTGAGGAGGGCAGGCCGCCAGGCGCCCTGTCAATTCCCCGAAGGACCGTATGAGAAGCACCGATACCACCATGAGCTCACGCCGTTTCTTCACGTGCGCGGGCTTCCTCACGGTTCTCTTCCTTCTGTGGCAAATGCTCTGGGCCCTTGGCAGCCCGCCGCTGCGTACCCCGGATGAACCCCATCACCTCAATTCCATTATTCGATTCGAGCAGACGGGGCAGTGGCCCGACCCGGGAACAAGCTGGCTCTACCGCGATATTTTTGAGGCGTCGCGGGCTAGTGGTCTGCTCGTGGAGGGTGCCCCCAGCTACTCCTTGCATTACCGCACTCGCCTGGGGCGAGATGCCTGGATAGGTGCGGATCCGGATTCTTATCCCAGCCAGAAAATTCTCCCGCATGAGCAGCGCAGTTCCCTACGGGCCGAGGGGACAGTTCCGATTTTGGATCAGATGACCCAGCATCCCCCGCTCTATTACGCCGGCGGGGCACTGGTGCTCCGCGCCACCGGGCTGACGGATGCCCCCTGGGATCGCCAGATCCTCACCCTGCGGCTCTATTCCATTGTGCTGACGTCGCCCCTAGTGCCCTGCCTTATTTTCGCGGCCCGCCGCGCCGGCCTCAGCCGACGTGGCGCTCTGCTGGCCTCCGGCACCGTGTACGCGATCCCTATGCTCGCCTTTATCTCCGCTTCGGTTACCAATGACGCGCTCTTCATCGGTGCCGGAGCCCTCACCATGGCAGCGGTGAGCGCGGCCATGTTTGGAGCCGGGCGGTGGCGTACCGTACTCGGGGCGGGGCTTGCCCTGGGGCTCGGCTTGTGGAGCAAGGGGATTTTCATTCCCATGGGCTTGGTGGTCTTTCTCGCCTTCCTTGCCAATCCGCGCGTAGGAACATGGGGGCGGCGCCTGGCCCAGGGACTGAGTGCGGGACTCATCGGTGTCGTGACGGGCGGGTATTGGTGGTTGCGCAATATCCTGCGCTACGGCGTTATCCAACCGGATGGTTTCCAGGCCGAAGCCAAAGCGCCGGGCAGTGACATCGGCTTCTTTGCCGAGCGGGTGACCACGTCCTTTGTGGACTCCTTCTGGTCGGACTTCGGGTGGCTAGATGTCACTTTTGCCCCGCCCCTCCTCATTCTTCTTACTCTTCTCGCACTTATTCTTCTTGTTCGCGCCCTCCGTACCCACCCGGATAAGCTATGGCGCTTCCTCATTTTCACCTCGAATATTGTGCTGGTCCTAGGAATGCTTATCGTGCAGGCCTATAGCCAGTACCGGGGATTGGGAATTATCGGCGGAGTGCAGGGCCGCTATCTTTTTGCCGGAGTTGTGGGCTTGCTCGTGGTCATCACGATGGGCGCAGCCGGGCACCACTGGGATCCGCCACTGCCCGGAACCGCGAGCCGGCCCCGCTACCGTGAAGAAGCAGGGTGGCGCAGTTTCCTCCTCCCCGCGCTGGTGGCCGGAAGCATGCTCCTCTCCGCGTACGCGATGCTGCTGTGGTTGCGCTCGTGCTACCCGGGGGCTTTCTTGGGCATAGGTGTAGAACGCTGGGCACGTGCGGCTGGACTGCCGGCACCGTTGCTCGTGAGCGCCGCGGCGCTCGGGTATGCCGCGCTCCTGGCGGCCGGAGTAGTGTGTTATCGGCTTACCCGCGCCCAGCTGCTGCCCCAGTTTCGCCCCGTGAGGCCGGCGCATCAGAGTGCCAGCTCATCTCACCCTGCCGCGGCTTCGGTCCAATGAGTACAATAACGCGGGTATAGACAAGGAAAGGACACCCATGCGCTGGATGGTTACCGGAAGTCGGGGAATGCTCGGCCAGGATCTCGTTGCTTTGCTCGCACAGCGCGGGCAGAACGTGCTCGCCGTGGATAAGAGCGAGCTGGATATTACCGATCCGGCCGCGGTAGCGCACCTGGTCGATAAGGTCGACGTCGTCGTTAATGTTGCTGCGCACACAGCCGTAGATAAAGCCGAAAGCGAGGAGGCTGCGGCCTTCACCATCAACGCAACCGGCCCGCAGATCCTGGCCCGGCGCACCGCCCGCATCGGCGCGAAACTGGTGCAGGTGTCCACCGATTATGTATTTTCCGGCGACGCCGTGGACCCTTACGAAGAAAATGACGTCATGAACCCCAAGGGTGCCTACGGGCGCACCAAAGCCGCAGGCGAGTGGGCGGTGCGTGCCGAAACGGACGACTACTACATCGTGCGGACCGCGTGGCTCTACGGCGCGCAGGGTAATTGTTTCCCGAAGACGATGGCACGCCTGGCCTCCGAACGCGATGCGCTGTCCGTCGTGACCGATGAGGTGGGCCAGCCCACCTGGACCGTGGACCTCGCGGATCTGATTTACCGCATGGTCGAGGCGAATATTCCCTCCGGGACCTACCACGGAACATCCTCGGGAAAGACGAACTGGTGGAATTTCACCCGCGAGATCGTTTCGACGCTGGGCAAAGACCCGGCGATGGTGGGGGAGACGACAGCGGCTGCTTTCAACCGCCCCGCCCCGCGCCCGCATTTCTCGGTGCTCTCGCACGGTGCCCTGCGCCGGGCCGGTATCGAGCCGATCGGGGATTGGAAGGACCGCTGGGAAGCCGCGGCCCCGAGCGTGCTCGCGGAGTACCTGGGCTAGTCGAGTACCCGGGCTAGTGAACTAGCTCGGTAGACGAACGGGGCGGCCGACACCATGTCAGCCGCCCCGATTGCTTGAGCAGACCCGAGTCACGCGCCCGGCGGGCTCGCTCGAGTAGCGCTTTAGTAGCTTGCCGAAGGAATATCGTGCTGGGCTTCCAGGATCCCGAGCAGGTAGTCCCCGTAACCGGATTTACGCAGTTTCTCCCCGCGTTCTCGCAGTTCCGCATCGGTGAGGAATCCGCGCCGCCAGGCCACTTCCTCCGGGCAGCCCACCGAAAGCCCCTGGCGGGCCTGGATGGTGCGCACGAAGCTGGTGGCATCCGCGAGGGAATCGAAGGTGCCGGTATCTAGCCACGCGGTACCGCGGTCGAGCACCTCAACCTTGAGTTTGCCAGCTTCCAGGTACTTGCGATTGACATCGGTAATTTCGTATTCCCCGCGTGCGGACGGCTCGAGGTTGCGGGCGATCTCGATAACGTCGTTGTCGTAGAAGTACAGACCCGGCACCGCGAAATTGGATTTCGGGTGGGCGGGCTTTTCCTCAATGGAGATCGCCTTGAAATTCTCGTCAAATTCGACGACGCCGTAGGCGCGTGCATCCGAGACATGGTAAGCAAAAATAGCGCCACCATCCGGATTGGTATTGCGTTCCAAGCGGCGGCCCATCGTGGGGCCGTAGAAAACATTATCTCCGAGCACCAGCCCGGCCGGTTCGTTACCGATGAAATCCGCGGCGATGGTGAAAGCGGTAGCCAGGCCGTTGGGCACTTCCTGCACCGCGAAAGAAATGCTGATGCCGAATTGGCTGCCGTCCCCGAGGAGCCGGTGGAAGGCCGGGGCATCTTCGGGTGTTGTAATGACCATGACGTCACGAATCCCGGCGAGCATCAGGGTGCTCAGCGGATAGTAGATCATCGGTTTGTCATACACGGGTACCAGCTGCTTGGAGGTGCCCAGCGTAACGGGATGAAGTCGAGTGCCGGAGCCTCCGGCCAGAATGATTCCACGCATAGGGTCATTTTTGCCTATTTGCAGGCCGGGCGCCACCGACCGGGCCGGTTACGCCCGCGGTGATTGTGAGCAAATCGCCCAAGCGGCACAAGGCGCGCCCGGACGCGGCAACACGCCGGACTCGAACGAAAGTTCGGGTGGGCAATATACCGCTTTCGCTTGACTTTTGGGGTATGACACGCTTGTAATTTATAAAGACACCTTGGTTAGAGGAGGACATGTGCGGAGGATTAATCCCGGCTTGCGCGTCGCGGGGAACGGCGGATTGACGCCGCAGGACGCCCAGGACGCCATGCTCGATATCTTCGACCTCGGTTATGAGAAGGCCGATTCGGCATCCCTGCACTGGCGTGAATCCGCGCTGTGTGCCCAAACCGATCCCGATATTTTCTTCCCGGAAAAAGGCGGCTCCACCGCCCCCGCCACCTCGATCTGCCACGAATGCCCGGTGCGGGAGGAATGCCTGGAATACGCCCTCCAACATGATATTCGTCACGGTATCTGGGGCGGCATGTCGGATAATGACCGCCGGCGCCTGAGTCGGCAACGCCGCCGCGTCGGCGAGGCATAACCGCCCAGCGCCCGCGCTGGCGTAGCATCAACAGCAATGCAGTTCAGAATTCGCGCTCTCGTTATTACCCGGCCGGGCTCCGCCTACCTGGAGGACACCCTCGCCGCGCTGGAATCCTCCACCCGGAAACCCGATGCCATCAGCGTGCTCACCGGAAAACTCGGGCTGGCGGTCAATGAGGCGCTTGCCGCGGATAGTCGTAACGCAACGGGCGGTGAACCGCGCGATACCGAAGAATCCAGCAGAGCAGAATCCACCACCGGCTACGACGCCTACTGGATCCTCCACGACGATAGCGCCCCCGCCCCGGATGCCCTCGCGAATCTCGCCCGCACCCTGGAAAACGCCGCGAATATTGGCGCGGTGGGCTGCAAACAGGTGGACTGGTCCGATCCGGGTGCGCTTCTGGAAGTCGGAATCCGCGCCACCCGCAGCGCGCGGCGGGTTCCCGAAGTGGCCCTGGACGACCGCGACGGCGGGCAGCTGGATGGGCGTTCTGATGTTCTCGCGGTGGGAAGCGCCGGCATGCTCGTGCGCGCCAGCGCCCTGCGCGACGTAGGCGGTTTCGATACCTGGCTGGGGCCTTTCGGGGACGGACTCGAACTTTCGCGGCGTTTGCGCGGAGCGGGCTGGCGCGTCGTCGTCGAACCTGCCGCCACCGTGCGCCACGCGCGTGTGTCCCTCGGAAACGACGGCCGTGATTCTTTCGCGGCCCGCCGCGGCGCGCAACTCTATAACGCGCTGCTCGCCGCGCCCGCGCTGCTCGCGCCTGTCCTTTTCCTCGGTTACGTGCTGCTCGCCCCGGTGCGGGCGCTGGTGCGCCTCCTCGGTAAAGAGGCACGGCTTGCGGACGGTGAAGTGCGCGGGGCCGCCCGCCTGATCGCGAGCCTTCCCGCGCTGGTGCGGGCGCGCCGGCGGCGCCGTCGTACCGAAAAAAGCCGCGCCGGGCTCGCGGCTCTCGAAGCGCGCGGGCGCGATGTGCGTGCGGCCCGGCGCGAAATGACACGCAGCGAACGGGAGAAAATCCGTTTGGTGGCGCGTCCGAATCCGCTTGAAGAAGCAGAACGACGGCGCTGGCGCCGGTCCACCGCACACGCCCGGCGCACCGTCCTCCTCCTGACCGCCCTCGTGGCGGGTGTGGCTGCCTTCCCGCTGTTGCGCGGCGGATACCTGATGGGCGGGGCGCTGCGCCCCGATGCCCTTAGCGGCACGGAACTGCTGCGCGCCAGCCTGCCCGGCTGGCTCGCGGTAGGGGATGGCACCCCGGGGCGCATCGACGCGCTGTGGACCCTCCTTTCCCCGCTGGCCCTGGTACTGCAACCCTTCGGGGGCACCCTGGGGGACGCGGCGGTGCTCGTGCTCCTCGGCGCGCCCGTGCTGGCCGGCATGACGGCTTTCTGGGCGGCTCGCACCCTCACCTTCTCCCCGCACGTGCGCGCGGTGGCCGGCCTGGTGTGGGCCGGAGCCGGGCCCCTGGTGGGGGCACTGAGCGCGGGCCATGTGGCCGGAGCGCTCGTCCATATTCTCTTGCCGGTGCTGGCCGCCTCGGTGCTATCCGTGTGGCGCCTACCCCGCACCCGCGACCGTATCGAATCCACCGCGGGCCTGGGCACCGCGGCGCTGGCCGGTATCTACCTGGCCGCGGCCGCTCCGGTGATGCTCGCCGTTCTTCTTCTCATTGCGCTGGTGGGGGCACTGCGCTGGCGGCGTGCCCGCTGGCTGTGGGTGGTGATCCCGGCGGCCGTTGTGGTCATTCCCGGGCTGGAGGCAAACTGGCGGCTGCTTTTCGCCACTCCGGGAGAGCCCTTCGCCGCCCGCCCGGTCCCGCTCGATCTCCTTTCCTTCTTCCCGCTCACCCAGCCGGACTCCCTCCCGTGGCTCGGGGAGATTGCCATGATCTGCGCGGCTTGCCTCGTGGTCATCGCGGTGCTGGCCCTGGGGCGTGCCCGCAACTGGCAGCGCATCCGCGCCGGCTGGCTTATTGCCGCGGCCGGTTTCGCCTGGGCGGTTGCCTCCACTCACGTTTCCGTGGCCCGGGTGTACGACGGCGCCACCGCACTCAGCGCGCCGGCCTGGAGCGGTATCGGCTTGAGCGTGGCCTTCGGCGGGTTGTGGATTGCCCTGGTGAGTGCCGGGGACGGCCTGCGTACCGATATGAGCGGACGCTCCTTCGGGCTTTTCCAGCTCCTGGGGCTCGGATCCGTCGCGGTCCTCGTTCTCAGTGCTCTGGCTGGGTCGGGTCTTTACCTCAGCCGCGCGCTCACCGGCACCACCGAGCTGCACCTAGAAACCGGCCGGCCGGTGCCGGCCGCCGCCACCCTCGAAGCATCCTCCCCGGACCGGGTGCGGGTCCTGGCGCTCTACCCGGCTGAGGATGGCATCCGCGCCGAAATCTGGCGCGGGCCGGGCCGCCAACTCACCGATAGCACCATGGTCGGCGCGCTCGCGGCCCTGGAAGGAAGCTTCGCGAATGATGCCGCCGCAGCGGACTTAGCGAGCGCCGTCGCTGATATGAACGCCGGAAACCCGCGCGCCGCAGAGACTCTAGCCGAACACGCCATCTCCTACGTGGTCATCCCCGCCCAGGCCCCGCGCGCCGGAGAGCTGGCCCGCGCCCTGGGCGCAACCGGGCGTTTCGATATGATCAGCTCCAATGAGCAGCAGCTTTCCTGGCGGCTCACCCGCAGCGAGGCGAGCGCCGTGGACGCCGCGCGCCTCACCCTGGACGGCAGCGCACTACCCGCCGGGCGCTACCGCGCGGATACCGAACTCTCCGAGCGGGCGGGGCGCAGCGGCGGGATTGTGCGCCTGGCCGAACGGCATGATCCGCTCTGGGAGGCTCGCCTGGACGGCCAGCTCCTCCCCACCTATAACGCGGGATGGGCCCAGGCTTTCGAGATTCCACCCGGGAGCTCCGGGCGCCTGACAATCTCCTATAACCACACCGGGGACGGGCTGGTGGCCGCAGCGCGGATCCTTGCCGTGGCCGCAGCGCTCGTGGTCGCCATCCCCGTGCGGCGGAAGGTGGTCGAGTAATGGATCAGATTCGTGATGCAGCCGAAGCGGGGCGCGCCAGCGGGCGCGGGGCGCGCTGGCGGCACTTGACGGTGCGGGCCGGTAGCGCACTCGGGGTGGTGGGAATCGGCGCCGCGGTAGCGGCGGTCGCCGTCGTTCTTCCTACCGCCGCACCCCGCGCGGTAGAAGCGGAGGTGGCCAGCGCGGGAGAAGCCCCCACCCAGCTGCTGTGCGGGGGTGGATTTGAACAAACCATTTCCGCGGGTATGACCGTGGAGGGCACGCCCGGGGCAAACGCGGACAACATCGCCACCCAGGTGCTGCTTTTCGGCACCGCGGATAAGGAGGCGCGCGCCGCGCTTCCCACCGGAACGATCCTGAGTGCCGATCCCGGTGAGGTCCTCTCCGGCGCGGTGGCCTACAGTGCCCAGGGCGGTAACGGGCGCGGCCTGGCCGCTAATCCCTGCGTGAGCGGGGCGGGGGACCTGTGGATCACCGCTTCGGCCACCAGCGTGGGGTACTCCAACCAGCTTCTGCTCACCAATCCGGGCGCCGCGCCTATCACCGTGCGGGTCGACGGCCTGGGCGGTGCCGGGCCGCTCGGCACGGTGCGGGTGGCCGTTCCCGGGCGCTCCACCGTACGTCACACCCTGGACGGGCTGCTCGCTGAGGACTCCCGCCTCGCCCTCCACCTGAGCACCCCGGCCGGCACTTTCGGGGCGACCCTGCAAAATCAGCGTATTTCCGGCACCAGCGGTGCCGGGGTTGATTTCACCACCGGGGCCCCCGCCGCCACGGAGCTCACCATCCCAGGGATCCCGGAGGGTTCCACCCTGCGTATTGCCAACCCGGGCGAAGCCACTACGTTCACGGTGCAACTGACCGGAGAAAACGGCACCACCCGCACCCTTCCCGGTGGGGAGGACGTGGAGATTGCCGCAAATTCGGTTATGGACCTCACCCTGGCCGGTATCGACCCGGGCACTTACGCGGTGCAGGTGCGCGGGGCGCAGGCCCTCGCCGCGGGTGTGGCGCTGAGCGGCGGCGGAGATGTGGCCTGGGCCAGCCCGGTTGCCCCGGCCGCCCGCACCGCGGGAAGTTTCGGGCCCGGCCCGGCCCGCCTGGCCCTTGCCGGGCGCGGCCACGTGGAAATCACCCCGGTGGGAGCCGACGGCGTGGACCTCGACCCCGTAGATGCCCAAGTTTCGGGGTACACCGCGGTGGAACTACCCGAAGCTGCGCGCGGCTACCGCATCGAGGCGGAAAACCCGGTGAGTGCCGCCGTGCTTGTCCTTGCCCCGAACGGGGAAGCAGGCGGGGCGAGCGGAATTGATTGGGTGAGCGCGGTCGCGGACCAGCGTGAAGCGCTCTCCGCCCGCGTCGCGGTGCGCCAGAACTAAAAACCGCGCCGCAAAAAATCGATGTCCTCGGGGTGGCGGGAAATCGCCGCGGCAAGCTGTTCGGTGACGATATCGTGAATGACGATACGGGGGAAAGGGCTGGCCATCGCGGTGCGCATCATTGGCATCCGGTAAAACAGCAGGCGGGCCCGCACCGCGCCGCCGCGCTCGAAGGGAAGGAGACGCGCGAGGGGCACCCCATCCTCCCAGGGGGAGGGATCGGAAGCCGGAACGTCCATGACCGCGAAATCAAGATCGCGCATTTCTTCACCGAAATGGGCGCGATACGTCGCTAATTCAGAGGCGATGATGTCGTCGAATTTATCTGCGCGGGTGCGCCAGGCGGGCAGGGTATAGGGGAGCACCGGTCCTTGAATTCCCCGTCCGTGCCGATCACGGCGGCGGGGGCGAGGCGTGGAAGGAAAAGTGTCCATACCCCAAGGTTACACGGGCGTGCTAACGTCTAAGGCGTGAGTCCGTTGAGAAAGTGTTCCCGCACCACGTGCCAGCAGCCGGCTGTTGCCACGTTGACCTACCAGTACGCGGAAGCAACCGCCGTGATCGGGCCGCTCTCACCGGTGGCCGCCCCGGGCACCTTTGACCTGTGCGAAGCGCACGCGGAATCGGTAACGGTCCCGCGCGGCTGGCAGATGATCCGCTTGCGCACCGAATTTGAACCGGCCCCGCCCTCGGATACCGACCTCATGGCCCTCGCGGATGCCATCCGGGAAACCGCCACCCGCCAGCCACCCGAACCCACCCGCGCCACCCGGCGGGTGAGCCGCCCCTCCGATGTGGCGGTGCGCCCGCGCCTGAGCGTGGTACGCGGTGAGGAGCCGGAAACGCCGGCAGCCGACTAGCTGTTGTGTGCACGGGAGCCGGCTGCCAACTAGCAAGACTCGAGCACGACGGCGCATCTTCGGCCGCGCGCCCCTTCCGCACGCTATTCGCGCATTTTTCTGCACGATTGCCACGAACGTGAGAAAATGGCGCTATGACTATGCGCGTTCTTGTGGTCGATGACGATCCCGGTATCTCTGAAATGGTGGCGATCCTGCTGGAATCGGAGGGATACGCCGTGACGGTGTGTGCCACCGGCACCAATGCGCTGCCTATTTTCCGGGCAGAAACACCGGATATTGTGCTTTTGGATGTCATGCTGCCCGGAATGAGCGGGGTGGAGGTGGCCCGCCAGCTGCGCGAAGAAAGCGATGTGCCCATCATTATGATGAGCGCGCTCACCGATTCGGTGGACGTGGTGGCCGGCCTGGAAGCCGGGGCGGATGATTACGTCACCAAGCCCTTTGAGAACTCGGTGCTCCTCGCGCGCATTAAGGCGCGCTTGCGGCGCACCGAACCGGAAGTGGAAACGCTGCGGGTTGCCGATCTGGTTATCGACCCGCGCGCCCACCAGGTCACGCGCAACGGGGAAGATCTCCACCTAACGCCCCTCGAATTTGAGCTGCTCACCACCCTGGCGCGCAAGCCCTACCAGGTGTTCTCCCGCGAAGAGCTCCTGGAACAGGTGTGGGGCTACCGCCACGAGTCCACCGATACCCGCCTCGTGAACGTGCATATTCAGCGCCTGCGTTCCAAGGTGGAAAAGGATCCTGATAACCCCGAGGTGGTTATTACCGTGCGCGGGGTGGGGTACCGGGCGGGGGCAACCCAGGAGTGAGTCAATTTTCGCGGCGCGGCTATATCCATCGCAGCCTCGGGAGCATGGGGCGTGGCGCGCTCACCTCATTTTCACAATCCTGGCGCACCTCCCTCAACGCGCGGGTGGTTTCCGCGATTGTGGCTATCGGCGTGCTCACGAGCATCGTGACCGCGGTTATTGTTGCCAACCAAACGCGTTCGCAACTTTATGACCGTGCCGTCAGCGCTGCCACCGAGCAATTCTACGGTGCCCGCTCCCAAGCCCAATATGTTTTTGACTCAGCTAATGCCCAAACTTCCGGGGCGGTCCAAGAAATCGCGAACGCGCAGGTGCGCTCCCAATTCGAGCCGATCCGCGGGGTGGTGGGCACGGCCCTCATTCGCTCTCCGGGGCAGAATACCGGTAACTACCTGGTAGCTGATGTGGGAGCGCCCACTCCCGCAACCGTCATGGATGTGCTCACCCCGGAATTACGGGAGGCGGTGCAGGAATCTTCCAGCCCGCAATGGCAGGCGGTTGCTATTGCGAAGGGGGAGGAGGCCACCCTGCCCGGGATTCTTATCGGTGCGACCGTGCGCCTTCCCAATGCTGGAATGTATGAGTTTTACACGCTCTATTCTCTAGAAAACGAAGAGGTGACGGTGGCGCAGGTGTCTCGGGTGCTTATGCTCGCCACTGTCGCGCTTCTTACCATCGTGGCGGTGGCCACCGGTGTGCTCGTTAATGTGGTCTTGAAGCCGGTGCGGGCCGCGGCGGAAAATGCCCGCCAGCTGGCCGGGGGTGCTTTCGATGTGCGGATGGATGATCGCGGGGAAGATGAATTAGCGCAGCTCGGCTCCGCTTTCAACCAGATGGCAGAATCTCTCCAGGATCAATTCACGCGCCTCGAGCGGCTCTCCCAGGTGCAGCAGAATTTCGTATCCGCGGTGTCCCATGAATTGCGCACCCCGGTTACCACCATCCGGATGGCCGGCCAGCTCATCTACGATAAGCGCTCCGAACTTCCCTCCAGCCTGCGCCGCTCGGCCGAGCTCCAGCATTCCCAACTTATTTCCCTGGACACCATGCTCTCCGACCTACTGGAGATTTCCCGTTTCGATGCGGGTTCGATGGTGTTGGAAACCAGCAAAATCGACGTTGTAGAAATTGTGCGGCGCGTGATTATTTCCCAGGCACCCCTCATCGAAGCGAACGGGGTGCCCGTCACGCTGTCCGCGCGCGGGGAAACGGTGGCGAGCGTGGATTCGCGCCGTATCGAACGTATCGTGCGCAACCTGGTGGTCAACGCGGTGGAACATGCCGAAGGAGGCCCCGTCAAAGTGCGGGTGGTGGGTTCGGATACCGCGGTGGCGGTGGAAGTATCCGACCGCGGTATCGGCTTGAGCCCCGAGCAGGCCTCTCATGTTTTTGATCGTTTCTGGCGTGCTGATACTTCCCGGGTGCGAAAATCCGGGGGAACTGGCCTGGGCCTGACCATCGCTCGCGAGGATGCTCTGCTCCACGAGGGTCGCCTGCAAGCCACCGGCGAACTGGGGGTGGGATCGACGTTCCTCCTCACCGTGCCCCGTACCCAGAAAGCAGCCTTCACCCCGCCGCTGCCTTTGCGGGTGGCGGCCGCGGAAGATTGGGACGATAGCGGGGATATTCCCATTGAAATCGTGCGTGCGGATACCACCGGGTCCCTGACCGCGGTGGGAACTACCGGCACGATTCCTGCGATCCGCGCGAGGGCGGTAGCGGCCGCGGACGCAAGCACCGGGGCCGCTGCGGCGTCGTCGCCTCAATCCGCTGCAACGGGTACGGGTGTGTCCGGTACGACGGCGCCAAGCGCGAGCGCGCCCACCGGGCCAGTGGCGCCTACCGGAACAGCAGCGCCCACCGGGCCAGCGGGAAAGGAGGAGGCATGAACGCGCACGTGCTGAAGAAACCCGGGGTGGGGCGTGCCCTCGCGGCGCTGCTCAGCGTGATGATCCTGGCGCTGGCCGGATGTGGGCGACTGCCGCGGTCCGGGCCGGTTAATGAGGCGAGCGTGCCTCCCACTGAAGAAGCTGTTTTCGGTCTCACCCCGGCCGGCCCGGCTACCGGCGCTTCACCCGAAGAAGTGATCCGCGGTTTCCTGCTGGCCGGGAGCAGCGGGGCGGGCGATGATTACGCCACCGCCCGCCAATTCCTCACCAAAGAAGCCGGCCGCACCTGGAACCCGCGCTCCCAGGTGCGCGTGTACCCGAATTCTCAAAACATTTCCCCCACCCAACGGGAGGACGGCACCTATGTTATTTCGGTGACCGCGCAGGGGACCGTGGACACCGGCGGGCGCTACACCGAGGCATCCACGGACGCCATCCACTCCACCACGTTCAAACTGGATCGTAATGCCAGCGGCGAATGGCGCATTGCCGAATTGGAAGACGGCATCATGATGACCGATAGCCTCTTCGCCTCGATGTACGTGCGTACCCCGCTCTACTTCATCGGGCCCGGCTCGGATACCATGGTTCCCGACCTGCGCTTTTACCCGCGTATGACCTTTATTTCCTCCACGATTGCCGGGCTGCTGGCCGGTCCTTCGCCCTGGCTTGCCGATGCGGTGCACTCGGAAATTCCGACCACCTTGCGCATGGCCTCCAGCCCGAAACTGGAAAGCGGCGTGTTGACTTTGGATGTCACGGCCGAAATCTCCACCCTCAGCCGAGAATCCCAGGCCCGCGCCGTGCAGCAAATCCAGCGTTCCTTTACCGGCCAGAGCGTGGTGCCGGTGCATTCGGTAAATATCACGGTTTCGGGTGAGCCGCTGGATACCATCGCCATCGCGGACCTGCCCACGTACCCTTACGGTGCGTATGACCTTACGGTGCTGGAGAATAACCGGCCCTACAAGGTGGAAGAAGGCAAAACCCGCCCGGTCTTTACCAGCGGTGTGTTCGACGATATTCACGTGGCTCGCATGGCCGGGAATTATTCCGATTCGGTGGCCTCCTACGCCCTGCTCACCGCCCAGCGCGATGCCCTGGTACGGGTAAGTACCGACGGTTTCCAGCCCTTTACGATGGTGCGCGGGGAAAACTTGGTGGAGCCCTCCTACGACTACTGGGGCTGGGTGTGGACTTCCGAGGTTGATAACAAGGGCGTGGTGCTGGCCGCGGCTGATGACGGCCGAGTGCGCGAATTGACCGCGCCTTTCCTCAAGGGGACGCGGATTCGGGAAGTGCGGGCTTCCCGCGAAGGCGCGCGGCTGCTGATCGTGGCGCAGGTGGGGGACACCGTGCAGATGCTTATTGCTCCTATTCAGCGCGATGCCCGCCACGAGCCGACGGCGCTCGGAGATCCGCTAGAGGTGGGGCAGCGCCTGGCGGATGTGAGTTCGGTGGCCTGGATTTCCAGTACGGATATCGCGGTGCTCGGACGCGCCACGGCCGGTACCGATCCGCTGATATTCGCAGTTCGGGTGGGCGGGCCCATGGAACGCCTCAACGTCACCCCCTATCCGGGGTCGGTGCGGCTGACCGCCGGGCGCGGGGAACAATCGATCGTGGTCCTCACCGACCAGCAGGTTGTTGCCACTCGCGACGGCGGGGCCTGGCGCCCGGTTGCCACCGGCGTCACGGATATCGTGCTGCCGGGGTAGCCGGGGTAGCCGGGGTAGCCGGGGTAGCCGGGGTAGCCGGGGTAGCCGGGGTAGCCGGGGTAGCCGGGTTTATCGGGTAGCTATCCACAATCTTCCCGAACGCTGCGTGTATCCACAGCCCGCGGGCCCGTGGCTGCGTTCGCGGAAAACATGCGGCACGCTGGAGCCATGTTTGTTGCTACGCTGCGCTCCTGGGCCACTGCTCTCGGTGACCTTATCTTTCCGCGCTGGTGCGCCGGATGCGGGGCCTGGGATACCACCCTGTGCCCGGTCTGCACCCGGGAGGTAGCCGGCAGCTGGCGCGGCGGGGAAGGCCGCGCCCCGGCCCTCATGCAGATCCTCCCCAACGGTGATGAAGAAGCCCTTTTCCCGGTTTTCGCCCTGGGGGAATATATCGGGGTACGCCGGCAGGCACTCCTCACTTGGAAACACGGGAACGACGCCGCACTCACCGCCCGCTTCGCCACTCTTTTCGCGCAGCGCTGCCGGCAACTCGCCCCGCTGTGGGAAGGCACGGCGCTCAGCGTTATTCCCGCGCCCTCCGGGCCGGCGCGCCACCGGTCCGGGCGTTTCATCGCCGGGCATTTAGCGCAAGCCGCAGCGCGGGGTCTGGGTGCCGGGGGAGTAGATGCGCGGGCCGCACCGGTGCTCCTGAGCGGTGAAACCCAGGGTGGTGCGCCGCTTGGTGCTGGCAACGGTGTGCTGAGCATGCTGCCGGCGCAGTTGCGGGACCGGGCACTACACGCGGCGAAAGAAAAGCGGGCCCGGGCCGGAAAACGTCACCTTGCCGGGCAGCGCGAGCGGGCCGCAAAAGGCCGCGGAATCCGGTTGCGCCCGGGTATCACCATCCCCGGGCGGGTTATCCTCGTTGATGATGTTCTGACCACCGGTTCTACCCTGGCTGGTTGTGCCCGTGCCATCGCGCAGGCTGGTGGGCAGGTGCTCGCGGCCTTGGTCCTAGCCCTGGCTCCGGATCCGCGTCCAGCGAACTCGCGCACAGCGTTATCGCTGCTCCAGCCCTTTCCGAATGTTGTGAACTGAACTACACTTAATGCCAAGAAATAACGGTGCCGGCCGCGTTAGCGGGTGAAACGAGCAATGGCGAACGTTGATCCAGGCGCGCACCGGGTGACCCAGGATAGGGGGTGGTGCCTCTCTTATCCGCGTGAGAAGCGGGCATTTTTTTCAGCGGGCCGCGCGCCCGCCACTACATCCCAAGGAGGACACCGTGGAGATTATCGTCAAGGGTAGGAACACTGAAGTTTCGGACCGTTTCCGCAATCACATTGAAGAAAAAATCGCGAAGGTGGAACAGTTCGCTCCGCGTGCTCAGCGCGTTGAGGTAGAGGTGTCGAAGGAAAAGAACCCCGCCCAAGCGGATAACTCGAAAGTTATCGAAATCACGGTTATTGACAAGGGCCCGGTTATTCGGGCTGAGGCCTCAGCTGCTGATCAGTACAGCGCCCTCGATCTTGCATCCGGAAAGCTTTTTGAGCGGCTGCGCCGCTCGCGTGATCGCCGCAAGTCCCATCGGCGCGTGGTTGAGAAGGTGGGCGAACCGCTCACGCTTACCGCGGAGGATCTCGCGGCGGAAGCCCAGGCGGAGTCAAGGCCCGAAGTAGAAGTGGAAGCAGCGCATCCCACCCGTCCCGAGACTACCGGGGAAGCGGTAGAAACCCAGCTGGGGGATTCCCCGGTTGTGGTGCGCGATAAGCTCTACGAAGCCAATCCCATGTCCGTGGATCAGGCTCTCTATGAAATGGAAATGGTGGGGCATCCCTTCTACCTCTTCATTGACGAAGAAACGAAGCAACCGTGCGCGGTTTACCTGCGCCACGGCTGGACCTACGGGATTATTCGTCTCGACACCACGGTGCACTAAACACCGCACCCGGCGGCGGCCCGTGCCGTGCTTCCCGCACTGAAGAGCGGGATACTACTAGCGGAATATAAGCGGGCTGAAGCCACGAATACACACTAAGGCGAGGGATCGAGCGTCATGCCCGGTCCCTCGCCTTATGCCCGGCTCATACCCGACCATGCGCAGCCGCCTTCGACAACAGAGTGCAACGCTATCTACATAATTAATAGGATTTCATGTCGTCAGGTTGCATCCTGTGGGATTCGCTGTTCTCGGGTTGCATCCTGCGAGCCGCGATGTCGAGGTGTTGCTTTTTGAGAGCCTCGGCAGAACTGACTGCCTATCATCGGATCGGATCACAAAATGGTACTGGAGCTACAGTCACCACCCGGTTTTCTGTCGTGCAGTACCATTCTGGGCGGCTCGATGTTCCCCAGTACCACCCTGCCCGCAGTGAGCGCGGCTCGCTAAGATAGGGGAGGTGAACGCAGAAGGAGAGTTAGCCGTGACACATACATCCCCCGCCCCGGAGCACGCCACTTCGCATTCCGCATCGGAGCAGGATTCGCCGGCAGCAACCAAACAGGCCACACCTGAGCAGGCCACACGGGAACGCCCCTATCGGGTAGCGGTGATCGGCGCGGGACCGGCCGGGATTTACGCCTCGGATATCCTCAGTAAATCCGATATCCCGGTCAGCATTGACCTTTTCGATAAGCTCCCCACCCCTTACGGTCTGGTTCGCTACGGGGTTGCCCCGGACCACCCGCGCATCGGCTCGATTATCAAAGCCCTCCATGCCATCCTCAAGCGTGGCGATATTCGCTTCCTCGGGAACGTAAAAATCGGGGAAGACGTCCACATGTCTGAAATTCACGAGTTTTACGATGCCGTCGTCGTCGCCACCGGCGCTGATCAATCCGTACCCCTCGATATTCCGGGCGCCGATCTTCCGGAAGTCTACGGGGCCGCAGATTTCGTTTCTTGGTATGACGGCCACCCGGATGTGCCGCGCACCTGGCCCCTCAACGCCCGCAATGTCGCGGTGATCGGAGTGGGGAATGTGGCCCTCGATATTTCCCGCATCCTCGTGCGGTCTGTGGATGACCTGCGCGCCCACACCGATATTCCCGAGAATGTGGAGCGCGGGCTACGCGCCAACCCCGTCGAACACGTGCATATCTTTGGGCGGCGCGGCCCGGCCCAGGTGAAGTTCACCCCGCTTGAGCTGCGCGAATTGAGCGAAGTGGCCGGGGTAGATATTCAGGTGTATCCCGAAGATTTCCAATACGATGCCGGGTCTCAAGAGGCTCTGGATTCCTCAAAGATGACCCGTCAAGTGGTGGACCTCCTCACCGACTGGGTTTTCAACGACCCGGAGGAGATGACCTCCCCGCGTCGAATTCATATTCACCTCATGCAGGCCCCGGTGGAAATCCTCGGCACGGATCACGTGACCGGGATCCGCATGGAACGCACCCAGCTGCGGGGGGACGGTACCGTGGTCGGCACCGGAGAAACCGTGGACTACCCGGTAGAAGCGGTCTACAGCGCTATCGGCTACGCTTCCGAGCCGCTGGACGGGCTGCCCTGGGATCCGATCCATCGGGTTATCCCGAATGCGGAGGGTCGCATCGTCACCGAAACGGGGGAGACCATTCCCGGCTACTACGTGACAGGGTGGATCAAACGCGGCCCCGTTGGCCTGATCGGCTCCACGAAATCCGATGCGCGCCAAACCATTCGCCACCTTATTGCCGACGCTCAAGCTGGGATCGCGCGCGCCACCGGGGATGGCTCGGGCGGGCGTGGGCTTCTCGACCTCCTCACCGAACGTGGTGTGAAATGGACCACCTGGGAAGGGTGGGAGCTCCTGGAAGCTTTCGAAGAAAACCTCGGAGCCCAGCAGGGGCGCGCCCGGGTCAAGGTGGTCAACCGTGACACGATGACCGCGATTTCTCGCGGGGAGTCGCACGACGGCGCACTTGTCTAACTATCCGCTTATCCCTCCCCATCCGTGACAGAAAGAAGAACGCTCATGCACGGCGAATACAAGGAACTCGGCCAGAAAATGGCGATTGTTGACCTCGATGTGGTCGATAACAAACTTGCGAATGTTCGCCTCTCCGGCGATTTCTTCATCGAACCGGATAGCGCGCTGTGGCGCATCACCGAAGCAATCGACGGGCTGGACGCGGATTCTTCCGCGGAGGCCATCACCCAGGCGGTGGAGGCGGCGGTGCTGCCCACCGATAACCTTTTCGGGCTGAGCTCACGCGGGGTTGCGGTAGCGGTGCGGCGCGCGGTGGGCCACGCTCTGGCCTGGGAAGATATCGATTTTGAGGTTCTTCACACCCCGGTCATCCACCCTGTTCTCAATATGACCATGGATGAAACCCTCCCCGAAGCGGTGGCGCGCGGGGAACACAAGCCGTTCTTACGCATCTGGGAATGGGATCGCCCGCTCGTGGTTATGGGCTCCTACCAGTCCTATTCCAATGAAATCAATCAGGACGGGGTGGATCGCCACGGCATCACCGTGGGGCGGCGTATCACCGGCGGGGGCACCATGTTCATGGAGCCGGGCAACTGCATCACCTATTCGCTGGTGGTACCCACCGCGCTTGTGGATGGGATGTCTTTCCTGGAGTCCTATCCTTTCCTCGATTCCTGGGTGATTGAGGCCCTTGCGCGGGTGGGGGTAAAAGCCCACTACGTCCCCCTCAACGACATCGCCTCCGACCGTGGCAAAATCGGCGGAGCGGCCCAGAAACACTTCGCGACCGGCTACATGGTGCACCACGTCACCCTCGCATATGACATCGACGCGGACAAGATGATGGACGTGCTCAATATGGGAAGCGCGGGCAAGAAGAACCGCGGGCACCGCTCCGCGAATAAGCGCGTGGATCCCATGAAGAGTCAGACCGGGATGGCGCGCGATGCCATTATCGAGGTGTTCAAGGAAGTTTTCACCCAGAAATACGGGGCGAGCCAGGGGGAGATCACCGCGGAAGATCTGCGCGTGGCCCAGGAGCGTTACGACAAGAAATTCTCCACCCCAGAATGGATTCACCGGCTGCCTTAAAGGCGAGGAGAGTGGTGGTGGCCACGTTCCCGCCTCAAAAGTTGACAGTAACTTTCCTCCCTGGGTAATCTCATCTGGTGCCTTACGGAAGGGCGGTGAGTTAGCCTTTCTTCCGCGGGTGATAAATACTTCTTCGGAAGTTATATTGGCGGGTTTCCCGAGCGGCCAAAGGGACCTGACTGTAAATCAGATGCGTTACGCTTCGTAGGTTCGAATCCTACACCCGCCACGAAATGTCGAAATGGTTGATCTGTTTCACATTTCTCTCACTGTTGGTTTTTCAGCGTGAATCGAGTAAGCTTGGTACTCGTTGCGAAATCGGCATCGCCCCGATAGCTCAGTCGGCAGAGCGTCTCCATGGTAAGGAGAAGGTCAAGAGTTCGATTCTCTTTCGGGGCTCCGTTGCCGCCTCATGCGGTGACATGAGGCGGGGTAGCTCAGATGGTCAGAGCGCACGACTCATAATCGTGAGGTCGCGGGTTCAATCCCCGCCCCCGCTACTGACTACCAGTAGGGCACAACCTTGAGGAGAAAAAGGAATGGCTAGCAAGTCTGCTGACGTGCGTCCCAAGATCACCCTCGCCTGCGAGGTGTGCAAGGAACGCAATTACATCACGAAGAAGAACCGCCGCAACGATCCGGATCGTCTGCAGCTCAAGAAGTACTGCTCGCGGTGCAATGCCTCCACGAACCATCGCGAAACCCGCTAAAAGCGCGGTGGTGTGATGGTCTCTCACCGGGCTTAGCCCGGTTGGGATGGCACAGCTCAAGGGAAGCCTCAATGGCTTCCCTTTTTGCTTTTCCGGTGGCCCGGGCTGCGCCGTCGTTCCGATAGCGCGCGGGCCACAGCTGCGCCGTCGTTCCGGCAGCGCGCGGGCCACAGCTGCGCCGTCGCCGCTAAAGCCGTAGGCTAGAACAATGAGCTGTACTCTTCCCGAACCTCCCGAACCGCATCACGTGAGCGCGCCGGTTCTCTCCACCCGAGCCCGCCGCGGCGCAAGCACCCTCGCTGAACTCACCACCATCGGCGTGGGCGGTACGTTCACCGAACTCGTTGAAGCCACCACCGAAGCTGAGGTGGTGGATACCGTGCGCCGCGCGGACGCGAGCGGCATCCCGCTCCTCATGATCGGGGGCGGCTCGAATATCCTCCCGGCCGATAGCCATTTCGACGGGATTGTGCTGCGCGATATGCGCTCTGGAATTGTGCTGGACTCGCTGGGTAGCTGCGAAGGCGCGAATTTCTCCGTGCTGCCCGGAACTCCGTGGGATGACCTCGTGGTCCACGCGATCTCCCAGGACTGGGGCGGTTTTGAGGCGCTTTCTGGTATCCCCGGGAGTGTTGGGGCGGCGCCGGTGCAGAATATCGGGGCCTACGGGCAGGAAGTAGCGGCTACGCTCGCGCGTCTCAAGGTCTATGACCGGCGCGAAGAACGCATCCGCACCCTGTTTCTTGCGGATATGCGCCTGGGGTATCGCACCTCGATCCTCAAGGAAACCATTGGGGAATACGGGCCTAGCCCGCGCTATATCGTCCTCGAGGTAACCTTCCAAACGAAACTTTCGAATGTGTCCGATCCCATCGGCTACGCCCAGCTGGCTCGCCACCTCGGGGTGGAGCTCGGGGCGCGGGTGCCTTCGGACCGGGTGCGCGAGGCGGTGCTGGACTTGCGCGCCGGCAAAGGTATGGTCCTCAATAACGCCGACCGCGATACCTACTCCTGCGGTTCCTTCTTTACCAACCCGGTGCTCACTACCGCGCACGCGCAGCGACTTCCGCACGATGCCCCGCGGTATGAGGTGCACGACGCCGCGCACGCAACCCTGAGCGGCGGTGTTCCGGTGGTCGATGGGCTGGTCAAAACGTCCGCCGCGTGGTTGATTGAGCACGCCGGGTTCACCCGCGGCTACGGGCACGGCCCGGCGCGGCTCTCCTCCAAGCACACCCTGGCGCTCACCAATGCCGGGGGAGCTACCGGTTCCCAGTTACGCGCCCTCGCCCGGGAAATCCAGGCGGGTGTGAAAGAAGCTTTCGGGGTGGTCCTCCACCCCGAACCGGTGGTGCTCGGCGGCCTCGAGGCTTAGTTATCTGCCTCCAGCCACGCATCAACCTCCGCGAGCCAGGTGCGCTTAGCGGAGGCCGAGGCGAAGGAGGCCCGGATGGAACGCCGGGCCAATTCGGCCAGTTCGGAATCGGAAAAACCCTGCCGGCGCGCAATATCGTACTGGTCGTTGAGGCGGGCCAGGAAGAGTAGCGGGTCATCGGCACCCAGGGCAATGAGCGCCCCGGCATCGAAGAGGGTGCGCAGGGGAACATCCTCATTTTCCCGGAACACTCCGAGCGACACATTCGAGGCAGGGCAGACTTCCAGCGCGATCCCGCGCTCCACAATTTCGGCAATGAGGCGGCGATCCTCGGCGGCCCGTACCCCGTGCCCGAGCCGGTCCGGATTCAGGTGCGTGATGACTTCGCGCAGATGCTCAGGGCCGAGCAATTCCCCGCCGTGGGGAACCGAACGCAGGCCGGCTCGCCTAGCGATGCGGAAAGCTGCCTCAAATTCCGCGGTGCGCCCGCGCCGCTCATCGTTGGAGAGCCCGAAACCCACGACCTCACCGGGGGCGTCCCCGGCGTAGCGGGCTGCCAGGCGGGCCAGGGTGCGGGCATCAAGGGGATGGCGGGTACGCGAGGCCGCCACGATGACCCCGATATCAACACCGGTATCCCGGGTGGCCGCTTTCGCCTCGTCTAGGACAATTTCGAGGGCCGGGGTAATACCGCCAACGTAGGGTGCGTAGGAGGTCGGGTCGATTTGAATTTCCAGGCGGCGTGATCCTTCCGCCCGGTCGGCTCGAGCTGCTTCGCGTACGATACGCCGCATTGCTTCTTCGGATCGTACGACGGCGCGCGCAGCATCATAGGCACGTTGGAATCGGAACCATCCCCGCTGGTCCGCGGGCACCTGCATCGCCACGTTATCGGTCAGGTTCTCGGGCAGGCGCACGCCGGCGCTCCGGGCCATATCCACGAGGCTGGGCACGCTGAGCGAGCCGGTGAAGTGCAGATGCACATGGGCTTTGGGGAGGGCTGCAAGGTCACGCACCCCTCCATCTTCCCACGCCGCGCGCCCGCATTGTGCCACCGGGGTGGATGCGGCACTATTGTTCTATGGCTGCATCTTCGGAAAGTGCTGATTTGGCGCTGCTCACCGGCCCGGACGCCGGGTCGATGCTCGCCACCGCGCTTCCCGCTTGGCAGCTCAGTTCCTGGGCGGTCCACCGCGTCAATCACCGCCCCGGGGCCGGAGTGACGGTCAGCTACACCGTGACCGCCCGCGCGCGTGGAGAAGGCGGGCGTCCCACCGGTAGCCCGCGGGAAAAATACCTCTGCGCCTCCACCGCGCAGCTCTCTCAAACCTTCACCCCGACCCTCGTTCGCCTCACCCACCGGGACACCGCCGTCTGGGTGTGGGAATACCCCAATGATCCAGAGCTACCCGCCTTGCCGCTGGCCGTCACCCCGAGCCGGATATCGGCATTTTTGGGAGAAAAAGCTGCGGTCGAGCTCAAGAGCTACCGGCCTACCAGGCGCGCCGTCGTCAAAGTCACCACCCGCAGTGGCGGAAGCGTATTCGCGAAGGTGCTGCGCCCGCCCGCCGCGCAATCCCTGGCCAAACGCCATCGCATGCTCGGGGAAGCCGGGGTGCTGGCCCCGCGGGTGGTGCGCGAAGACCCGAGCGGCCTCGTCCTTATCTCTACCCTCCCGGGCGAACCGCTGGCGAATTGGCTGGCACGCGGGCTGGGGGAGCACAGCATCGCGCTTTTCGACACCCTCTGGAATCTCCAAGAAAGCCTGCCGGCCGCGGCCGTCCACCTCACCCACCGGCCGGCTTGGGCGGACCGGGTAGGCCACTACGCGCACGCTGCCGCGGTTGCGCTCCCCGGTATCGCAGCTCGTGCCCACGCGGTAGCCAGCGGGGTGACGCAGATGATGGCTAGCCTCGATCCCGGACCCATCGTGCCCGTGCACGGAGACTTCTACGAAGCCAATATTTTCGTGCAGCGCGGCCCGTCCGCTCCAGCATTCGCGCCCGCTCCAGCATTCGCGCCCGCTCCCGCATCCACCCCCGCCCCCGCGCCAACCGGGTGGATCGCGGGGGTTATTGATGTGGATTCCCTTGGCCCGGGGTATCGCGCCGATGACTGGGCCTGCTTGCTCGGGCATATGAGCGTGCTGCCTCACCTGGCTCCGACCGCCTATCCGCACCTGCGTTCCATCCTGGGGCAGTGGTGCGCCCTACTAGAACAGCGTTTACCTGCCGCCCCCGTATACGCGCGGGCTGCCGGAGTGACCCTCTCCCTTGTTGCTGGGGCCGCGCGCACCGACGGCACCCGCTGGGAACACGATGCCCTCGGGAGGCTGCGCGAAGCCGAACATTGGCTTTCCCGGGCTCGTTACCTGGCCGGATATGGGGGGAATGCCTACTTGCGCGGATAGCATGCGCGCCCGATGCGCTCGCCGGCCGGCGGGCGGCGTCGTCGCTATGACCGTCCGTAGTGCGTGCCTGAATATTCACGCGCGTACCGCGCACCCACCGCATATCCCACGCACTGTTAACCTCCGCGTTACATTCTGATTGCTTTCTGGTAAATGAATTAAGTGAATCTAGGAGGGCCCACGTTCTGTTAGAAGGGATAAAAGGACAATGGGATCCTCACATTTCACTGCCCGGCGCGCGGTGGCAGCAGCAGCTGTTGCCGCGGTCGGCTTCTCGGCGCTCGCGGGAGGTGCCGCTTCGGCGGAAAACACCACCTACCGCACCGCAAACGGGCCGGAAAACTGCGTAATTTTCGATTCGCAAGGAAACGTTATTCCGCCCAAACCCGGTGATTGCGCGCAATTCGGTAAGGCGGGCCAGGGGCGTTCCAACGCCAAGGCCCGCAACGTTATCCTCATTATTGGTGACGGCATGGGCCAGTCGGAAATTACCGCGGCCCGCAACTACCTCAAGGGCGCCTCGGGGCGTTTTGAAGGTATTGATGAGCTCACCTCTGAAGGCATGTACACGCACCATTCGGTCAATAAGGATGGTTCTTTCAATTACGTGACTGATTCGGCCGCCTCGGGTACCGCCTGGGCCACCGGTACGAAGACGTACAACGGAGCTATCGGCGTGGATCTGGCCGGCAAACCGGTGCAGAACCTCATTGAGCAGGCCAAGAATGCCGGAATGCGTACCGGCAACGTGACCACCTCCGATATTCAAGATGCCACCCCGGCCGTGATGGGTGCGCATTCCACCAGCCGCAGCTACTACGCTCCCTCCGGGAAGTCGAAGCCGGCCAAGGGCGCGGATCTGCGGGAAAACGGCGGGCTCGGCTCCATTTCGGAGCAAATTGTGGACACCCGCGCCGATGTCACCCTGGGTGGCGGTGCGAAGTACTTCGATGCCACGGTGACCACGGCCTCCGGAAACACCAACCCCTTCCTCGAGGGCGCGGCCAAGTACAACACCCAGTGGGAAGCCAATAAGTCGGTTGTTGATAACGCCCGCGCGAACGGTTTCCAGGTGGCAACCACCGCGGATGAACTCGCGGGAATCACCAAGGCAAACCAGGAGTCCCCGGTTCTCGGACTCTTCGCTCCCTCGAATATGACCACCGCGTACAAGTCCTCCCAGGCGAAGGTGGGCGGGGCCAAGGCCGATCCGCTCACCTGCGAAAAGCAGGATATTGGCACCCAGCCCGAGCTAGTGGATATGACCCGCAAGGCCATCGAGCTCCTCGATGATCCGAGCGCGGAAAAGGGCTTCTTCCTCCAGGTCGAATCCGCCTCCATTGACAAGCGCGATCACGCTTCGGATGCTTGCGGGCAGATCGGGGAAACTGATCGCCTCGACCAGGCCACCAAGGTCGCCCTGGACTTCGCGAAGAAGGACGGTCAGACCCTCGTTATCGTGACCGCGGATCACTCGCATACCGCGCAGATTGTGTCCGACGGCGACGACCACGTGGGCCCCGTGACCCGCCTGACCACCGCCGATGGTTCCCCGATGTCCATCCTCTACGGCACCACTCCGGTGCGTGAGGACGGCACTAATGCCGGTTCCCAGCAGCACACCGGTGCGCAGCTGCGCGTGGCGGCCTACGGCCCCGGCGAAGAAAACGTGCTGGGCCAAACCGACCAAACCGACCTCTTCTACACCATCGGTAATGCGCTGTCGCTCAACGCCGAAGCCTCCACCGCTGCCAGCGATGCCGAACTGGCCAAGCCGGTCGCCGGCGGGGCTAAGATGGCCATCGCCGTGGACGAAAACGGCAAGGTGACCGTGCCGGCCCCCGGTGACTTCGCCCAGTACGGGAAGAACGGCGAGCAGCGTTCGGATGCCAAGGCTAAGAACGTGGTGCTCTTCATCGGTGACGGGATGGGTGATTCGGAAATCACCTCTGCCCGCAACTACCTCTACGGTGCGAACGGGCGCCTGCCCGGTATCGATAACCTCGAGTACACCGGTTCCTACACCCACTTCTCCATTGACCGCGACGGCGCCATTAACTACGTGACCGATTCGGCCGCTTCGGGCACCGCCTGGGCTACCGGCACGAAGACGTACAACGGCGCTATCGGCGTGGACCTGGCGCAAAAGCCCCAGGAGAACCTCCTGGAGAAGGCGAAGCGGGCCGGGCTCAAGACCGGTAATATCACCACCTCCGAAGTGCAGGATGCGACCCCGGCGGTGATGGGTGCCCACGTGACCAGTCGCTCGCATTACGCTCCCTCCGGGAACGCGAAACCCGCCAAGGGCTCGGATCTGCGTGAAAATGGCGGAATGGGCTCGATTTCCGAACAGCTCGTGGATACCCGCGCGGACGTGACGATGGGCGGTGGCGCGAAGTACTTCGACGCCGAAGTCCAGGTGTCCGGTACCTGGGGTGAGACGACGCGGTGGACGGCCGGTAAGTCCGTGCTGGAAAACGCGCGTGATAACGATTTCCAGATTGTGACGACGGCGGAGCAGATGGCTGCCCTGACCGAAGCCAACCAGGATAAGCCGGTCCTTGGCCTCTTCACCCCCGGTAATATGCCGCGCATGTTCAACGAGTCGGTCCCGACTCCGGGTAAACCGGAAAACTACGAGACCTGCACGATCAACCCGAAGCGCACCGCCGATGTTCCCACCCTGGCGGCCATGACCCAAAAGTCCATGGATCTGCTCAAGAACGACACCGGATTCTTCCTCCAGGTGGAAGCCGCCTCGATTGATAAGGCTGATCACGGCGCGGATGCTTGCGGTCAGATTGGTGAGCTGGATGATTTGGATCAGGCCGTTGCGGTGGCGCAGCGCTGGGCCAAGGAGAATGGCGAGCCCACCCTTATCCTCGTGACTGCCGATCACGCTCACACCTCGCAGATCGTGGGGGTGGGAAGCACCACCTCGGGCGTGAACACCATCCTCAAGACGGTGGATGGCGATTATATGCAGATGTCCTACAACACCGCGGCCTCCAATGAGGTGGCGCGCGGCGGCCAGGGCCACACCGGCGCGCAGCTGCGTATCGCGGCCTCGGGTCCGGGCGCAGAAAACGTGATCGGGCGTACCGACCAGACCGACCTCCACTACACCGTGGCGAATGCGCTCGGCCTGGATAAGGAATCGCAGCCGGTTGTCAACCAGTTCGTTAAGGAAGGTGCGAAGCCGGATCCGAGCGTGGAGCCGAGCGTTGATCCCAGTGTTGATCCGACCGTCAATCCGACTCCGGATCCGACCGTGGATCCCACCCCGGATCCCAGCGCTCCGGTAACGCCTTCCGATAACGGAAACACCTTCTACGTCTCCAACAACTGGACGGCCACCGTGGCCCAAGCTGTGTTCAGCTTCGGACGCGCCGGCGACGACGTATTCGTGGGTGACTGGAACGGGGATGGCAAGGATAGCTTCGCGGTACGCCGCGGCAATACCTTCTACGTTTCCGATACTCTCCAGGGTGGTAAGGCGCCCGTTGAATTCTCCTACGGTAAGGCCGGGGACACCGTGCTCGTGGGTGACTGGAATGGCGACGGTAAGGATACCTTCGCGGTCCAGCGCGGCAATACTTTCTACGTAGCGAACTCGCTCAAGAGCGGGGACGCGGATGAAGTTATCAGCTACGGCCGCTACGGGGACACCCCGCTGGTCGGTGACTGGGATGGGGATGGCAAGGATAGCTTCGCGGTGCACCGCGGCAACGTTATCTTCGTCAAGAACACCATTGTCTCGGGGAACGCCGATACCCAGTTCTCCTACGGTAAAGCCGCCGATGAAGTCTTCACCGGAGATTTCGACGGTAATGGCACGGACACCTTCGCGGTGCGCCGCGGCAACGCGCTGCTCGTGAAGAACTCCCTCAATGCAGGACCGGCCGATCTCACGCTCCATTACGGGCGCGTTGCTGACGAACTCTTCGTCGGTGACTGGGACGGTAACGGCACCGACACTCCGGCGGTGCGGCGCTAAATACCAGCGCTAAACTTGCCTGACTAACGGGTAACAACACTGTGGGCCGCGGCGGAAACGTCGCGGCCCACAGTATTGAAAAGAAGGCTGTTAGGCGAAGTACTCGCGCAGTCGCGCCATGCCTTCGGCCAGCTCGACATCGGAGAGCGCGTAGGAGAAGCGCAGGAAGCCGCCTACCCCGAAAGCCTCCCCGGGCACCGCGGCCACATTAATATCGCTGAGAAGCTGATCGGCCAGTTCCAGGGAGCTCGTGGCGCGGCGGGGGCCCGTCCCGCCCAGCAGGCCTGCGACGTCGGCAAAAACATAGAAAGCGCCATCCGGGGGCGCAACGTTCACCCCGTCGATACTGGCCAGTTCGCTGACGATGCGGCTGCGGCGCCGCGCGAAGCCCGCGCGCATCTCCTCAATGCGGTCGCGCGGGCCGGTGAGTGCGGCGATGGTGGCACGCTGCGCCACATTATTGATATTCCCGGTCAGATGCGAATGCACCCGTTTGACCGCGGCGATGACGTCCGAGGGGCCGTAAAGCCAGCCAACCCGCCACCCCGTCATGGCGAAAGACTTCGAGACCCCACCGATAACGAGGGTTTGCTGGGCCAGTTCGGGAACTTCGGCCAGCGGGTAGGCCGTGCGTACCCCGTCGTAAGTGAGGTGTTCGTAAATTTCATCGACCACCAGCCAAATCCCGTGCTCGAGGGCCCAGGCACCGATGGCGCGCACTTCCGCGGCGCTATAGACCGCCCCGGTGGGGTTGGTGGGTGAGCACAGCAGCAGCGCCTTCGTCTTATCGGTGCGGGCCGCTTCGAGCTGCGCCACGCTCACTTTGAAGCCCTGCGCCGGGGGCGCGTACACCTCGGTGACGGTACCGCCGAAGAGCTTAATGACTTCCGGGTAGGTCACCCAGTAGGGGGAGGGGAGGAGCACGTTATCGCCCGGGTCGATAAGCGCCGCCCAGGCTTCAAAGTTCGCTTGCTTGGCGCCGTTAGTAACGACGACGTCGCCCGGGGAAATCCGCACCTTCGCATCGAACGCGACTTTGGCGCAAATCGCCTCGCGCAGTTCCGGCAAGCCATTGGGATCGGAATACTTGTGATTCCGGATATCCCCGGTGGCGGCGGCCGCTGCGGCCACGATATGAGCCGGGGTGGGGAAGTCCGGTTCCCCGGCCCCGAAGGAAATAATGGGGCGGCCGGCCGCCCGCAGCTCACGCTGGCGGGCATCCACCGCGAGAGTGGCGGAGGGCGCAAGTGCTTCCAGGCGCGCAGAAACGCGGCGCGGGGTCTTCGACGTCGGTGTAATACTCACCCTCCCATTAAACACTGTTCTGGATGGAGCTGTGACCTTTCTCCAAGGACAGGGACGGAAGTGGACGTCCGGAGCGTTATCGACTATGCTATTCCGGGTATGACGGCCTTACGGTCGTGATGCACCAACGTCCACCTGGCGGCCGGCGCTCGCGGAGCGTTCCGGTTTCAGGCATAATGGTGGAGTTGCCAACCTAGGGTAGTGGCGCAATTGGTAGCGCATCGGTCTCCAAAACCGGCGGTTGGGGGTTCGAGTCCCTCCTACCCTGCTCCTGCCCCGCCAATACTGACGGGGCATTGTTACGACGAGGAAAAGGACGCACTGTGAAGGAAGTTGCAGCATCCAAGTCCTCCAAGGGCGCTGCGGAGAAGAAGGGTTTCTTTGCCCGGCTCGCGCAGTTCTTCCACGAAATCTTCGGTGAATTGAAGCGCGTCCAACGCCCCTCCCGGGAGGAACTGGGGCAGCTGTTCACCACGGTGGTGCTCTTCATTCTCGCCGTGATGGTCTTTATCGGAATCTTCGATCTTATTTTCGGTCGCGCCACCGTCTGGATCTTCGGGTAGGTCCAGAACCAGGGCCGGCCCCAAGAACAGTGAGGGAACAGCGTGTCTGAGAACGTTACCGAACACGGCGATCTTTTTATGGAACCGGGTGCCACCGTGCCTGCTGCGGAGGCTGCTCCCAGCGCGGATTCCCTCACCGATACCACCACCTCGGAAGCTGTAGCCGCGGAAGAAACCGCCGGTGCCACTCTTGAAGAAGCTCCCGGAGCCGCCGCGGAAACTGACGAGTCCTCCGAAACCGAGGCCCCTGCACCCGCCGCGGATGCCGCTCCCCGTTCTTCCAAGAAGGACAAGAAGAAGGACGGCATCGTCACCGAAGAAGAGGTGCGAGCCAAGCTCAAGGGCCTGGAAGGCCGCTGGTACGTGCTCCATACGTACTCCGGTTACGAAAAGCGCGTCAAGCAGGACTTGGAAGTCCGTCTCGTCTCCATGAACATGGAGGACTACATCTTCCAGATCGAAGTCCCCATGGAAGAAGTCTTCGAAGTGCGCCGCGGGCAGCGCAAGCTCGTGTCCCGAGTGCGCATGCCCGGTTACGTGCTTATTCGCATGAATCTCACCGATGATTCCTGGCGCGTGGTGCAGTCCACCAACGGCGTCACCGGATTCGTGGGCAATGGTCGTACCCCGGTGGCCCTCACCTTTGATGAGGTTGTCACCATGCTGACTCCCGTGGTGGAAGCCGCCGCGGCGGACGAAGCGCGCGCGGCGGGCCTGCCCACCGGCGCGGCCCCGGAAACCATCGCTCCCTTCGAGGTGGGCGATCCGGTTACCCTCACCGCCGAACCGTGGGCCGGGATGCCGGCCACCGTTTCGGAGATCGACGCCGAAAACCAGCGCCTCACCGTTATGATGACCCTCGTCGGCCAGGAAACCCCGGTGGAGCTCTCCTTCGCCCAGGTGCGCAAGGAAGACTAACGCCCTCCTGGCCGCTGCGCCGTCGTCGTACTTTTATACTCGTGAGTGCGTATAGGCGTGCCCGTTTTGAGAAAACCTGCACGTATCGCGCGTCATTTTGCATAAGCTCCGCGGTGTGTCTCACACGGGCGGGGCTTTGTGCATCGCTCACTTTCCCGTAATATAGATAGGCGTGCCGTCGCTAGCCATTGCGACGGCTGTTCAATGAGAAAAGGACCAGATATGGCACCGAAGAAGAAGGTTGCAGGCTTCATTAAGCTACAGATTCCTGCCGGCCAGGCCACCCCGGCCCCGCCGGTTGGTCCGGCTCTCGGTCAGCACGGCGTGAACATTGTTGAGTTCACGAAGGCGTACAACGCCGCGACCGAATCCCAGCGCGGAAACATCGTCCCGGTGGAAATCACCGTCTACGAGGACCGCACATTTGATTTCGTTCTCAAGACCCCGCCGGCGGCGCAGCTCATTAAGAAGGCTGCCGGGGTGCAGAAGGGTTCTCCCACTCCGCACACCCAGAAGGTTGGGCACCTCACGGCTGACCAGCTTCGCGAAATCGCGAAGATCAAGGAGCCGGATCTCAATGCGAATGACATTGATAACGCCGCCCGCATCATTGCCGGCACCGCCCGCTCTATGGGCATCACCTCGGACGCTATCTAAATAGATAGCTGAGTTGTTGGCGGGGCGGCGCCGTCGTTCCACCACGAACCGAGATCACAACTTAACCGGACCTGAGAGCATCGAGCAACCGCGCTCTCAGCGTCTGCAGGTTCCCGCGCGGAACCGTGGAAGGGCCACGCAGGCTCGTTGACCACACCTGCACTAAAGGAGAAGCAGAAATGGCAAAGCGCTCGAAGGCATACCGCGCCGCAGCAGAAAAGATTGCGGACGGCGTGCTCTACACCCCCGCGGAGGCAATGCGCCTCGCGAAGGAAACGTCGGTGACGAAGTTTGACGCAACCGTTGAGGTTGTGTTCCGTCTCGGCGTGGATCCGCGTAAGGCGGATCAGATGGTTCGCGGTACCGTGAGCCTGCCCAATGGCACCGGCAAGACCGCCCGGGTGATCGTCTTCGCCCAGGGCGAGCGGGCCCAGCAGGCGATCGAAGCTGGCGCGGACGAAGTTGGCAGCGACGAACTCATTGAACGCGTTGCCGGCGGCTGGACCGATTTCGATTCGGCTGTGGCCACCCCGGATATGATGGGCAAGGTCGGTCGCCTCGGCCGCGTGCTCGGCCCCCGTGGTCTCATGCCGAACCCCAAGACCGGCACCGTTACCATGGACGTGGCGAAGGCTGTCAGCGATATTAAGGGCGGCCGTATCGAATTCCGCGTGGACAAGAACTCCAACTTGCCCTTCATCATCGGCAACACTTCCTTCACCGAGCAGCAGCTCCTGGAGAACTACGCTGCCGCTTACGAAGAGATCATGCGTCTCAAGCCGTCCTCCTCGAAGGGCCGCTACATTCTCAAGGCCACCGTGTCCACCACGATGGGCCCGGGTATTCCGATTGACGCTGCCAAGACTCGCGCCGAAGCCTAAGGTAGAGCTGCGGGCTCGGCAGTAATGCTGTATCGCGAAAGGCGGGGATCCTCAGGGGTCTCCGCCTTTCGCGTTTTTTCTTGTCGTAACCGTGCTTTAGGCTAGATCCGTGACTTCCCATCCGCATGTACGTGACACATTGCTCGCCTGCCTCCTCATGGCGCTCTGCCTGGGGTGGGCGGCCTGGGCCTTCGCGCACAACCCGTCCATCAATCCCGTGGGGGAGTGGACCTACCTGGACTACTCCCTCAAAGCCTCCCACGGCAGCATTCCCGCTCCCGGGGATGTGATGGCCCCGCAGGCACGTCAAGCTTGGGCCTGTCACGCCCCGGCGGGCACGGCCATCACCCCGCCTCCCTGCGCGGCATGGGATCAGGTGGCCCCCGCGGAGTGGCCCTATCGTGCGGAAAACTACAATGCTTTCCACCCGCCGCTGTATTTTTTGGTCGACGGCGCCATCGCACGCCTGGCCGGTATGGCGGGACTGAGCTTTCTCACGGGGGCGCGCCTGGGTTCGGCCGTGCTGGTGGCTGTCGGCGTGGGGCTCTTCTATGCCGCACTGCGCGCGTGGCGGTTGAGCCCGGCGGTGTCCTTCGCCGCGGCGCTTTTCTTCCTGGCGGTGCCCTCGGTGGCGGCAAGTGCCACCATGGTGCATAACGATGCCGTTGGTCCGCTGGCCGGTGCGGCCGCGGTCTGGCTGAGCGCGCGCATCGTGGTGGGGAAAAAGACCGGCTGGGTGCTGCCCGCGCTTATAACCGCAGCTATTTGCCTTTCCCGAGTCATTTCCGTTACCGGAGTTCTGGCCGTGCTGGTACCTGTCGCGCTTGCTATCTGCTGGCCGCGAGTGGCCGGATTCGGGCGCGCGGAGCGGCGGCCCCTCGCGGTGTTGCTCGGTACTCAGATTCTCACGGTGGCGGCCTGCTACCTGAGCTGGGATGCAATCCAGGGCGCCCGAACCCCGGAGGGGTATGTGCCCGCTATTAACGCGATTTCCACCTCCCCGGTCAGTGAAGCTAGCACCGGAACCTTGCTTCTCAGCCTCCTCAACCCCTATGGCCTGACTAATCCCGGAGCGAAGTATCACTTCTCTCCGGAGCTCATCTCCGCTCCCACCCAAATCTGGGGGACGGCTGCCTACCTGATATTGCTGGCTGGCCCGCTGCTTGCCCTGGTGCTGGGATTGCGCTCGGTGCGCGGGCGGGTTCTCGGGCTTTCGGGCGCTACCGGGCCCCTTATCGTCGGCGTGGTGGTCCAGGTGCGGGAAATTATCAACGGCGGCCTATATTTCCGTTCCATTCCGCGCCGCTACGGAATCGCCAATGTGGCTGGGGCGCTAGCCGCCATCGCCCACCTCGCTGACCGGCCTATCTGGCGCGGTGTGCTCATGGGTGCGGGGGCGCTGGGTTACCTGTGTATGCTCGCTGGGCCGGTATGGGCCTAGCTGCGCCGTCGTACCTCCTGGCTGCGCCCGTGAGGCAAGCCACGCTACTCGGCCTTGGCGTGGCCGCGCGAAAACGATAGACTATCCGATGCCAAAGACCGCAGGTTCCAACGGGATCAAACTCGCACCGCGAGGCCAGCGCAGGTAAGAACAGAGCTGAATGTTGCCGTGCTCACGGCAGGTCATCCAAGCCCCGTGCCTTACCGCGCGGGGCTTTTTCGTTGCCGATCCTGCGGGTAAGACCGGAAGGAGGCCCCATGGCACGGACCGATAAGTCTGCAGCGATTGCGGAACTCAAGGAGCTCTTCGAGAACTCCACCGCTGTGCTGTTTACTGAGTACCGTGGCCTGACGGTCGGCCAGATGAAAGATCTGCGCCGGTCGTTCCAGGGTGGAGCTGTCTACAAGGTCGCCAAGAACACTCTTCTTGACATCGCCGCGAAGCAGGCCGGAATCGAGGTAGCGGAGGGGACCTTCCAGGGTCCGACCGCCGTTGCTTTCGTTACCGGTGAAGCTCCGGAAGCCGCGAAGGCTCTCAAGACCTTCGCCAAGGAGAACGAAGCCCTTATCCTCAAGGGCGGCGTGATGGACGGCGCTCAGCTGTCCGCAGACGACGTCAAGCAGCTCGCGGAACTCGAATCCCGCGAAGTCCTGCTGGCCAAGTCCGCCGGTGTTCTCAAGGCGCTCATGTACCAGGCAGCGTACGTACTCAACGCGCCGGCCACCAAGGCCGTTCGCACCATCGACGCCTTGCGCGCCAAGCAGGAAGCGGCTGCGTAGCCGCTTCCACCTCGAGATATTACGGATATCGGATATCACGAATATCTCGGAGTTTTCGCGGCTCGGCATACGCGTCGCGGAGCGGCCCTCAGCCGCGCACCCAGTTAGATCTGCCGGCCAGGTAAGTCTGCCGGCCAGATAGAGATCTGCTCGCTAGAGCGGAAAGGAAGGCCATCATGGCTAAGCTCTCGACCGAAGAGCTCATTGCAGCTTTCAAGGAGCTCACCCTCGTTGAGCTCAACGATTTCGTCAAGGCGTTCGAAGAGGAATTCGACGTTGAAGCCGCGGCTCCCGTTGCCGCCGTTGCCGCTCCGGCCGCTGCCGGTGGCGACGCCGGTGCCGCCACCGAAGAAAAGTCCGACTTCGATGTTGTCCTCGAAGCCGCTGGCGACAAGAAGGTTGCGGTCATCAAGGAAGTCCGCGCACTCACCTCCCTCGGCCTCAAGGAAGCCAAGGACCTCGTGGACTCGGCCCCCAAGGCCGTCCTCGAAGGTGTGGACAAGGATACCGCCGACAAGGCCAAGGAAGCCCTCGAGGGCGCCGGCGCCACCGTTACCCTCAAGTAACACGGCACGCCGAGTCATTCGGCTTATCGGCTGAGCAATCAGCCGGCGGGGCGCGAGCTTTGTGCTCGCGCCCCGTTTTACAAGCGGATACGCCCCGGCGTATCCGCTTGTTTGTGTATACGCTCCCACGTGAAGTTTCTCGACATCGCGGAGAGCGCGGCCTACCCACTCACAAAGTGCAACTGCAACTACATTAAGAAATCGTTTTGATGTCGTGGGGTTGCATCCTGTGGGCCCCGCTGTTGTGGGGTTGCATCCTGTGGGGTGTGGTGTTGTGGTGTTGCATCCTGTAGGCCCGGCGGCCGCGCCCGCGGCTAGCCCTTCGAAGAAAGCTCTCGACTACACTGGCACGGGTGAGCCTGGAAACAGATCCGGGTACTAGGTCGCGTACTAGGCCGGATACGAAGCCGGATACGAAGCCGGATACGAAGCCAGATACGAAGCCCGATCCGAAACTTGATCTGAAGCCGGGTGCGAGCCTGAAGAAGACAACGAAGACTAACGCGAAGACGAACGTGAAAATGACGCAGGAAACGACGACGAATCACAACCCCGAATCACGCCCAAACCAGAGCTCAATGCAGAACCCAATGCAGAGCTCAACGCAGAACCCAATGCAGAGCTCAACGCAGAACCCAATGCAGAACCCTACGCAGAGCTCGAAAAACAGCTCGAACCCGAGTTCGAGTGCAGCCCTGAGCTGGCGTCCGCTCACCCCGGGTGATATCCCTGCCTGGGCCGCACTGGGCGCGGCGGATCCTTCGCTGCTCCATTCGGACACCGAGCGCGATCTGCGCGATTTCCTCTCCAATCCGGAGGTTGATCCGGCCACCGAAACCCTCGCGCTCTACCGCGGGGAGCACCTCCTTGCCGGCGCTACGGTGTCCATTATGGGCGACGTCGACCAAGATGATGACTTGGATATTTATATCGGTTATGCCTGCCCGGACCTCACGTACCTCCCGGAGCTTCTCAGCCGGTGCGAGGAACTTGCCACCGGGCTTGCCGAGCGCTCCGAAATTCGCTATTCCGGACTGTCGGTGCAGGTGGCGCGTGACGATGACGCATCGGAAACGAACGCGGCGCTGGGGGAGCTCGGCTATCACCCCACCCGTAAGTACGAGGTAATGCGCCGCCCGGCCGCCGAACTTCCTGCCACTCACATAGCTGGAGTTAGCTTCCGCGCCCCCACGCTTGCCGACGAAGAACCGCTGCGCCTCGCCCATGCCGAAGCTTTCCATGACCATTACGGGCGTTATGATTACGACGCCGCATCCTGGCACTCCTTCCTCACCGGGTGGCGCATGCGTCTGGACTGCTCAGTCGTGGCGCACAGCGAAGAAACCGGTGCTGTGGTGGGCTATGCGCTGGCGAATGACTACGGCACGGAGCTGTACATCGAATACCTCGGATCTTTGCGCGCGGTGCGCGGGCGCGGAGTGGGTGGCCAGCTCGTGGATCGTGTTATTACGAACGCGGCGCGGGCCGGGTATGCCACCGTCGGATTGGACGTGGATACCCATAGCTCCACCGGAGCCGGCCGACTCTACGTTGCGCACGGTTTCGAAGGATACTGCGCTGAAGTGACCCTGGAAAAACGCTTGCGTTAGCGGAAAGTGACCACGCGGGGCCGCGGCGTCGTCGTGCTGGTGGAGGGGTGCGTTGAGCTGCCTCGACGCGCCCGCACTTGCATGTACGCCATTCTTGTGCGAAAGTACTTTCGGACGATGAAGTTCGGATGAGATACCGGTACCACCGCGCGCTGGTATCCCTATATGTGACCCCTCGCATAGGCCGGGGGCCTTGGTTCTTGCCGTTAAAACGTGTAGTGTAGAAACTTGCGTTGACACTCCTATGCCCTTGATCACCTCCGCAGCGCTTTTTGGCGTGATATCGCGGTTTTCGGTGAGGGTGACTGGATTGTCCTTCTGCCAGATTCGTCAGGGAAGGATCCACTTTGGCTGCTTCGCGCACATACTCGCTCGCTGCATCTAACGGCAAGCCGGTTGTTGACCGCGTATCTTTCGCGAAAATCCATGAACCACTGCAAGTGCCGAATTTGCTCGGCCTCCAGACCGATAGCTTCGGGTGGCTGATCGGCTCGGATAAATGGGTCGCGGAAAACCCCGGTGCTCAGTCCGGGCTCGAAGAAATCTTCGAAGAAATTTCTCCGATCGAAAACGCCGCGCAAACCATGGGCCTGGTGCTCTCCGCCCCGCATCTCGAGGAACCGAAGTATTCCATCCTCGAATGCCGCGAACGTGATCTCACCTATTCGGCGCCCCTGTACGTCACCGCGGAATTCCAGAACTACGAAACGGGTGAAATCAAGTCGCAGACCACCTTCATTGGTGATTTCCCGCTCATGACGGATCGCGGCACTTTCATCGTTAACGGTACCGAGCGCGTGGTTGTGTCCCAGCTGGTGCGTTCTCCGGGTGTGTACTTCGAACGCACCGCGGATAAGACCTCCGATAAGGACATTTACAACACCAAGGTGATCCCTTCGCGCGGCGCCTGGCTCGAATTCGAAATCGACAAGCGTGACGCGGTGGGCGTGCGTGTGGATCGCAAGCGTAAGCAGTCGGTCACCGTATTCCTCAAGGCCCTGGGCATGACGGAATCGGAAATTCGCGAAACCTTCTCCGAATTCCCCATCCTCATCGACACCCTGGAAAAGGACACCGTCCACAACCAGGAAGAAGCCCTCCAGGATCTGTACCGCAAGCTCCGCCCGGGTGAACCGCCCACGGCGGAAGCGGGCCGCACCTTGCTCAATAACTTCTACTTCAACCCCAAGCGCTATGACACCGCGAAGGTGGGGCGCTACAAGATCAATAAGAAGCTGGGCCTGCCGGAAGATAACACCGCACGCCAGCTCACGCTCACGGATATCACCGCCGCGCTGCGCTACCTCCTCGCCCTCCACCAGGGCATGGACCGCATGGGGGAGGATGGCGAATTCCCGACCATCCTCTGCGCCGAAGGTGCCACCCCGGTGCGCGTGAGCACCGACGATATCGACAACTTCTCCAACCGGCGCGTGCGCGCTGTTGGTGAGCTCATCCAAAACCAGGTGCGCACCGGTTTGGCGCGCCTGGATCGGATGGTGCGCGAACGCATGACCACTCAGGAAGTGGAAGCGATTACGCCCTCCTCGCTCATCAACATCCGCCCGATCGTCGCCGCGATTAAGGAATTCTTCGGAACATCCCAGCTCTCGCAGTTCATGGATCAGAACAACCCGCTTGCGGGCCTGACCCACAAGCGCCGCCTGTCGGCCCTGGGCCCGGGCGGTCTGTCCCGTGATCGTGCCGGCATGGAAGTGCGCGACGTGCACCCCTCGCACTACGGGCGCATGTGCCCCATCGAAACGCCGGAAGGCCCGAACATCGGCCTCATCGGTTCGCTGGCATCCTTCGCGCAGATCAATTCCTTCGGCTTCATCGAAACGCCCTACCGGCGCGTGGTCGATGGTCGGGTCACGAATGAGATCGATTATCTCCAGGCCGGCGACGAAGACAACCACAATATCGCACAGGCCGAAGCACCTATTGATGCGGACGGCCACTTCCTGGAAGAAGAAGCGCTCGTGCGCGTTCCGGGTGGCGAGCCGGCTCTCGTTCCGGTAGACGAAATTGATTACATGGACGTGTCCGCGCGCCAGATGGTTTCCATCGGTACCGGCATGATTCCCTTCCTCGAGCACGACGACGCCAACCGCGCCCTTATGGGTGCGAATATGCAGCGCCAGGCTGTGCCGCTGATCCGCCCGGTTTCCCCGTACGTGGGTACCGGCTGGGAGATGCGCTGCGCGGTTGACTCCGGTGACGTGACGGTGGCTGCGGCCCCCGGCGTGGTCACCGAAGTGGACGCCGATGCCGTGCACGTCGAGCAGGACGACGGGCGCCATGTCATCTACAAGATGTCCAAGTTCGAGCGTTCCAACCCCGGTAACTGCATCAACCAGCGCGTGGTGGTCTCCGCCGGGGATCGCCTGGAGGCGGGCACTCTTATTGCCGACGGCGCAGCTACCGAAGGTGGCGAACTTGCGCTGGGGCAGAACTTGCTCGTGGCTTTCATGTCCTGGAATGGCTACAACTACGAAGACGCCATCATCCTCTCCGAGCGCTGCGTGCGCGATGACCTCCTCACCTCGATTCACATCGAGGAACACGAGGTTGATGCGCGCGATACCAAGCTCGGCCCCGAGGAAATCACTCGCGATATCCCCAATGTGTCCGAGGAAATGCTCTCGCATCTCGATGACCACGGGATTATTCGTATCGGTGCGGAAGTGCGCGCCGGCGATATTATCGTGGGCAAGATTACCCCCAAGGGTGAAACGGAGCTCACCAGCGAAGAGCGCCTGCTGCGCGCCATCTTCGGGGAAAAGGCCAAGGAAGTTCGCGATACCTCGCTGCGCGTCCCGCACGGCGAATCCGGCATCGTTATCGATATCCGCCAGTTCGACAAGGAAAATAACGACGAACTTCCCTCGGATGTCAACGAAACCGTTCGCGTTTACATTGCCCAGCGCCGCAAGATCACGGTGGGCGATAAGATGGCCGGCCGCCACGGAAATAAGGGCGTTATCTCCCGCATTCTTCCGGTGGAAGATATGCCTTTCATGGAAGATGGCACCCCGGTTGATATCATCCTCAACCCGCTGGGCGTTCCCGGCCGCATGAACCTCGGTCAGGTTTACGAATTGCACCTGGGTTGGGTGGCTTCCCGCGGTTGGGATGCCAGCGCCGCCCGCGAAGCGGGTGAAGAATGGGCCCTGCGCCTTCCGGAAGATACCGTCAAGGCCGCCCCGGGCACCCGGGTTGCCACTCCGGTATTCGACGGTCTGCAGGCCGATGAGCTGGATGGGCTGCTGCAGTCCACCCTGCCCGACGCGGAAGGCCACACCCTGGTCAATCGCTTCGGCAAGGCTCGCCTTTTCGATGGACGTACCGGCGATCCCTTCCCGGATCCGGTCTCGGTTGGCTACATGTACATGCTCAAGCTGCATCACCTTGTGGATGATAAGATCCACGCCCGCTCCACGGGTCCGTACTCGATGGTGACCCAGCAGCCGCTTGGTGGTAAGGCACAATTCGGTGGCCAGCGCTTCGGTGAAATGGAAGTGTGGGCCCTGGAAGCTTACGGTGCCGCGCACACCCTGCAGGAAATGCTCACGATCAAGTCCGACGACACCGTGGGCCGCGTCAAGGTGTACGAAGCCATCGTCAAGGGCGATAACGTCCCCGAAGCTGGTATTCCGGAATCCTTCAAGGTTCTCATGCAGGAAATGCGGTCGCTGTGCCTGAACGTGGCAGCTCTTGACGCCTCCGGGCAGGTCATTGACCTCCAGGATGCGGAAGAAGATCGTATGCGCGCTGCGGCCGGCCCGGAGGAGCCCGTGCTGCAGACCGGTCTGGAGGATCTGTCCACCGGAGCCGACTTCTAAACTCTCAAATCTTCTTAGTGGCGCACAACATCGGAAGTAGGAATCTTGCTCGACGTTAATCGTTTTGACCAGCTCCACATTGGTCTGGCAACCTCGGATGATATCCGTGCCTGGTCGCACGGTGAGGTGAAGAAGCCGGAAACTATCAACTACCGCACCCTCAAGCCGGAAAAGGACGGCCTGTTCGGTGAACAGATCTTCGGGCCCACCCGCGATTGGGAATGTGCCTGCGGTAAGTACAAGCGGCCGCGGTTCAAGGGTATTGTCTGCGAACGCTGCGGCGTGGAAGTCACCCGCTCGAAGGTGCGGCGCGAACGGATGGGCCATATTGAGCTCGCCGCTCCCGTCACCCATATTTGGTACTTCAAGGGCGTGCCTTCGCGCCTGGGCTACCTCCTGGACGTGGCCCCCAAGGACCTCGAAAAGGTCATCTACTTCGCCGCCTATATGGTGACCGAAGTTGATGAAGAGGCGCGCCGCGCGGATATGCCCACCCTCCAGTCTGAATACGAACTGGAGCGCCGCGCCCTGGAAAAGAACCGGGATGTCACCCTCGAAACCCGCCAGCAGGAGCTCGAAAAGGAGCTCGCGCAGGCGGAAGAAGATGGTGCCACCGATTCCCAGAAGCAGAAGATCAAGCGCCAGGCTGATAACGATCTCGCTAAGATCCGCAAGAATACGGATCGTGAACTCGAGCGCCTGGAAACCATGTGGGATCGCTTCACCAAGCTCAAGGTGGGGGACCTGGAAGGCGACGAAGATCTCTACCGGGAAATGGACGCGCACTACGGCGACTATTTCAAGGCCGCGCGCGGTGCGGAAGCGATCCAGGCTCGGCTGCGCTCTTTCGACCTGCAGGCCGAACACGACCGCCTCGTTGAGATCATCGAATCGGGTACCGCTCAGCGCAAGGCTCGCGCCCTCAAGCGCATCAAGGTGGTTAACGCTTTCCTGCACTCGGATACCAAGCCCGAATCGATGGTGCTTGATGCGCTGCCGGTGATCCCGCCGGATCTGCGCCCCATGGTGCAGCTGGACGGTGGCCGTTTCGCGACCTCCGATCTCAACGACCTCTACCGCCGTGTGATCAACCGGAATAACCGCCTCAAGCGCATGCTTGACCTGGGTGCTCCGGAGATCATGGTCAATAACGAAAAGCGCATGCTCCAGGAATCCGTGGACGCGCTCTTCGATAACGGCCGGCGCGGGCGCCCGGTGCAGGGTGCCGGCAACCGTCCCCTCAAGTCGCTCTCCGATATGCTCAAGGGCAAGCAGGGCCGCTTCCGCCAGAACCTCCTGGGTAAGCGCGTGGATTACTCGGGCCGCTCCGTGATCGTGGTGGGCCCGACCATGAAGCTGCACCAGTGCGGGCTGCCGCGCGTCATGGCTCTCGAGCTCTTCAAGCCCTTCGTGCAAAAGCGCCTCGTGGACCTGGAAATCGCCAAGAATATCAAGGCATCCAAGCGTTTTATCGACCGCCAGCGCCCCGAGGTGTGGGACGTCCTCGAAGAGGTTATGCGCGAACACCCGGTGCTCCTCAACCGCGCCCCAACCCTGCACCGCCTGGGTATTCAGGCGTTTGAGCCGCTCATGATTGAAGGCAAGGCTATCCGCCTGCACCCGCTGGTGTGCTCCGCTTTCAACGCAGACTTCGACGGCGACCAGATGGCTGTACACCTCCCGCTCTCCGTGGAGGCCCAGGCCGAGGCCCGCATCCTCATGCTCTCCTCGAATAACATCCTCAAGCCTTCTGACGGGCGCCCCGTGACCATGCCTTCGCAGGACATGGTTATCGGGCTGTTCTACCTGACATCTCAGGTCGACGGCGCCACCGGGGAAGGCCGATCCTTCACCTCCATTGATGAAGCGCGGATGGCCTATGACATGGGCAGTCTCGATCTCAATGCCAAGGTTAAGATCCGTTTCGAAGCGGATGTTGTTCCCCCGCGCGGCTGGAAGGCTCCGGAGAACTTCGAAGAAGGGGATCGGCTGCTGCTGGAAACCACCCTGGGCCGCGCGATCTTCAATGATTCGCTCCCCGTGGACTTCCCCTACGTCAACGAGACGGTCGACAAGAAGGTGCTGGGCGGCATCGTCAATCGGCTGGCCGAACGCTACGAAAAGGTCTACGTAGCTGCCTCGCTGGACGCCCTGAAGTCCGCCGGTTTCTACTGGGCCGGGCGCTCCGGCGCCACCATTGCGGTATCGGACGTCGTCGTACCCGAATCGAAGCCGGAAATTTTGGCGGAAGCCGAAAAGAAGGCCGCGGTTATCGAAAACCAGTTCCTCACCGGTCGTATCGAGGACGAGGATCGCCGTCGCGACCTCGTGGATCTCTGGTCCGAAGTCACGGACGCGATCGCCGTGGAGATGCGTGAAAACTTCACCGCGGATAACACCGTGAACCGCATGGTGTCCTCCGGGGCGCGCGGTAACTGGGAACAGGTTCGTCAGATTGCCGGTATGCGCGGTCTGGTTGCTGACCCGAAGGGAGCGATTATTCCCCGCCCGATTACCTCGAATTACCGCGAGGGCCTCTCGGTTCTCGAATACTTCGTGGCGACCCACGGTGCCCGCAAGGGCCTGGCGGATACCGCGTTGCGTACCGCCGACTCCGGGTACCTTACCCGCCGTCTCGTGGACGTGGCGCAGGATGTTATCGTGCGCGAATCCGATTGCGGGACCAGTCGCGGCCTGCTGAAGACCATCGCAGAAAAGGGCGCGGACGGCACTCTCGTTCCCGATCCGCAGCTGGATACCTCGGTGTACGCTCGCACGCTGGCCAAGGATGTAGTTTCCGACGACGGCGAAGTGTTGGCGGCGGCCGGAACCGATCTGGGCGATGCGATTATCGAACACCTCATCGAGAACGGTGTCACTCAGGTATCGGTGCGTTCGGTGCTGACCTGCCAGTCGCGTACCGGCACCTGCGCCAAGTGCTACGGCCGCTCCATGGCCACCGGCAAGCTCGTTGATATTGGCGAGGCCGTGGGTATCGTGGCCGCTCAGTCCATTGGTGAACCGGGTACCCAGCTGACGATGCGTACCTTCCACACCGGTGGTTCGGCCTCCGCGGACGACATCACCCAGGGTCTTCCCCGTGTGCAGGAACTCTTCGAAGCCCGTACCCCGAAGGGTGAGGCACCGATCGCGGAAGCGGCCGGGCACCTCCAGATCGAGGACGGGGAACGCGTGCGTCGCCTCATTATTCAGCGCGACGACGGCGAAGAAGACCTTGTCTACCAGGTCGCCAAGCGAGCCAAGCTCTTCGTCCCCGAAGGTGGCCACGTCAATGTGGGCCAGCAGCTCGTGGAAGGCAGTGTCGACCCCAAGAAGGTGCTGCGTATTTCCGGCCGTCGGGTGGCTCAGGAACATATCGTTTCCGAAGTGCAGGCCGTGTACCGCTCCCAGGGTGTGGAAATCCACGATAAGCACATTGAGGTTATTGTGCGCCAGATGCTGCGCCGTATTACCGTGCTGGAAGCGGGAACCACGAAACTGCTGCCGGGCGAATTGGTGGACGTGGCGCGCTTTGAAGATGAGAACCGCGCGGCGATGGCCGAAGGCGGCAAGCCCGCCTCCGGGCGCCCGGAGCTTATGGGTATTACCAAGGCCTCCCTGGCTACGGATTCCTGGCTCTCGGCTGCCTCCTTCCAGGAGACCACCCGCGTCCTCACCGAGGCCGCGCTCAATTCCAAGTCCGATCCGCTCGAGGGTCTGAAGGAAAACGTTATCCTCGGTAAGCTCATCCCGGCCGGTACCGGTCTGGAGACGATGCGCTCGGCCAAGATCGAACCGACTGCCGAAGCTCGGGTGGAGTTCGAAAAGAACAACGGCTTTGCCGCCACCGATTTCGACATGTTCGATGACACCTTCCCGTATACCGACTTCCAAGAGTTCGATCTCGGAGCCGGCTACGGAATGTTCTCCTAAACAAGTTCCCCGGTAGCGGGGGAGTTCCCAGCGGGGCGGCCACGGTGTGGCCGCCCCGCTGCGGCGTCGTCGTACAAAGAAGAGCCGGGACGGGCCCGCAACCCGTGTGTTTCCTAACACCTCAGCCCGCGAAGCTTTGACGGCTCCTCGTGTTAACCGCTATTCTTGTTTAGGTTGCCTGTTTGCGGGTCTGTTGTGGCGGCCTCCGGCCGTCCCGTAATGAGCGGTGTGCGTTCGGGCAGATTTGGCAAACGTTATAATATTCATCTGTCTATCAGGAGAAGTAGTGCCTACAATTCAGCAGCTGGTCCGCGAGGGCCGCGCGAAGAAGAAGCGCGCTCCTAAGCGCCCGGCGCTTAAGGGGAGCCCCCAGCGTCGTGGGGTGTGCACCCGCGTGTTCACCACCACCCCCAAGAAACCGAACTCTGCGCTCCGTAAGGTTGCCCGTGTTCGCCTGTCCTCCGGCATCGAAGTGACGGCGTACATTCCCGGTGAAGGTCACAACCTGCAGGAACACTCCATCGTGCTCGTTCGCGGCGGTGGCGTGAAGGACCTCCCCGGTGTGCGGTACAAGATTGTCCGCGGCGCCCTTGACACCCAGGGCGTGAAGAGCCGCAATCAGGCTCGCTCCCGTTACGGCGCCAAGAAGGAGAAGAAGTAATGCCTCGTAAGGGTCCGGTTAAGAAGCGTCCGCTGGTCAGCGATCCGGTTTACAATTCTCAGCTGGTGACTCAGCTGGTCAACCGCGTCCTCGTGGATGGCAAGAAGTCCCTGGCGCAGTCCATCGTCTACGGTGCGATGGAAGGCGTGGCGGAAAAGTCCGGGCAGGATGCCCTGGCGGTTCTCAAGCGCGCTATGGATAACATTCGTCCGCAGCTGGAAGTGCGTTCCCGCCGTGTTGGTGGTGCCACCTACCAGGTGCCGGTGGAAGTCAAGGCTGGCCGTTCCACGGCCCTTGGCCTGCGCTGGCTGGTGGAATTCGCGCGCCAGCGTCGCGAAAACACCATGACGGAACGTCTCCTCAACGAAATCCTCGATGCCTCCAACGGCCTTGGTGGCGCTGTCAAGCGCCGCGAGGATACCCACCGCATGGCGGAAGCCAATAAGGCCTTCGCCCACTACCGCTGGTAATCACCAGGGTTATCTGACCCGCGAGATAGAAGAGAGCGAAAAGTGGCACAAGAAGTGCTTACGGACCTTTCCAAGGTTCGCAATATCGGCATCATGGCGCACATCGATGCCGGCAAGACAACGACCACCGAACGCATCCTGCTCTACACCGGCATTAACCACAAGCTGGGTGAAACCCATGACGGCGCATCGACGACCGACTGGATGGAACAGGAAAAGGAACGCGGCATTACGATTACGTCCGCCGCGGTCACCGCGTTCTGGAAGGGTACGCAGTTCAATATCATCGACACCCCCGGCCACGTTGATTTCACCGTGGAAGTGGAGCGGTCCCTGCGCGTGCTGGACGGCGCCATCGCGGTGTTCGACGGTAAGGAAGGCGTGGAGCCGCAGTCCGAAACGGTGTGGCGCCAGGCTGATAAGTACCACGTGCCGCGTATTTGCCTCATCAACAAGATGGATAAGTTGGGGGCCAACTTCGACTTCTCCGTCCAGACCATTCGGGATCGCCTCAGCGCTCACCCGACGGTCATCACCTTCCCGATCGGTGCGGAAAATGACTTCTCCGGTGTGGTGGACGTTCTCAAGATGAAGGCGATCCGCTTCCCCGAAAAGGACGCTCAGGGTAATGACACCTGGGGCGCCGTGGTGGTGGAAGAGGAGATCCCGGCGGAACTCCAGGCCAAGGCGGAAGAACTGCGCATGGCCGCTATGGAAGATGCCGCGGAAGCTTCCGATGAACTCATGGAGAAGTACCTTGAGGACGGCGAGCTGAGCACCGAGGATATGATCAAGGGTCTGCGTATCCGCACGATCGCCTCGGAAATCTACCCCGTGTACGCCGGTTCGGCCTACAAGAACAAGGGTATCCAGCCCGCGCTGGACGGCGTGGTGCACTTCCTGCCCGCCCCGATTGACGTTCCCGCTATCAAGGGCTTCAAGCCGGGTCACGAAGAAGACGGTGAAACCGAAGAACGCCACCCGAGCGAGAACGAACCGTTCTCCGCGCTGGCTTTCAAGATTGCGGTGCATCCCTTCTACGGCAAGCTCACCTACATCCGCGTGTACTCCGGTAAGGTCTCGGCCGGCACCCAGGTGCTCAATTCGGTCAAGGGCCGCAAGGAGCGCGTGGGCAAGATGTTCCAGATGCACTCCAATAAGGAAAACCCTGTTGAAGAAGCGCATGCCGGGCATATTTACGCGTTCATTGGGCTGAAGGACACCACCACCGGTGATACCCTCTGCGCCCAGGACGCCCCGATTATTCTTGAGTCCATGTCCTTCCCGGAGCCCGTGATTCACGTGGCCATCGAGCCGAAGTCGAAGGGCGACCAAGAAAAGCTTTCCGTGGCTATTCAGAAGCTCGCGGAAGAGGATCCGACCTTCACGGTTCGTCAGGATGAGGAAACCGGCCAGACCGTTATCGGCGGTATGGGCGAACTCCACCTCGACATCCTCGTCGACCGTATGAAGCGTGAGTTCAAGGTTGATGCGAACGTCGGTGCTCCGATGGTTGCCTACCGCGAGACGATCCGCAAGAAGGTCGATAGCGTCGAATACACCCATAAGAAGCAGACGGGTGGTTCGGGCCAGTTCGCACGTGTCATCGTGACGTTTGAGCCGCTTGACTCCAACGAAGACGGCGACACCTACGAATTTGTCAACGCCGTGACCGGTGGTCGCGTTCCGCGTGAATACATCCCGTCTGTCGATCAGGGTATCCAGGAAGCCATGCAGAATGGTGTCCTCGCCGGGTTCCCGGTGGTGGGCGTCAAGGCCACCCTGGAAGACGGCGCTTATCACGACGTCGACTCCTCGGAGCTGGCGTTCAAGATCGCGGGTAACCAGGTGTTCAAGGAAGGCGCACGTCGCGCCAACCCGGTGCTCCTGGAACCCATCATGGACGTGGAAGTCCGCACCCCGGAAGAGTACATGGGCGACGTTATCGGCGACCTGAACTCCCGGCGCGGTATGATCAAGTCCATGGAGGATGCGACGGGCGTCAAGATCGTGCGTGCCAACGTGCCGCTGAGCGAAATGTTCGGCTACGTTGGTGACCTGCGGTCGAAGACCCAGGGGCGCGCGGTGTATTCCATGCAGATGGATTCCTACGCCGAAGTCCCGAAGGCCGTTGCGGAACAGATCATCGCGGAATCTCGTGGTGAATAGTCGCCGGTTTCGTTTACAATAGGTAACTGTTCGGAACAGACCGGATTATGCGCGAGCATCATCCACATAGCTGTAAGTAATTTCTAGAGTCCCAGGAGGGCCCAGTGGCGAAGGCCAAGTACGATAAGTCCAAGCCGCATATGAACATTGGCACCATCGGTCACGTCGATCACGGAAAGACGACCACGACCGCTGCGATCACCAAGGTTCTGTCGGATAAGTACCCGGATCTGAACGAGTACACCCCGTTCGATCAGGTTGACAACGCTCCCGAAGAGCGCCAGCGCGGTATTACCATCAACGTGTCCCACGTGGAATACCAGACCGAGAAGCGTCACTACGCACACGTTGACGCCCCCGGCCACGCGGACTACATCAAGAACATGATTACCGGTGCGGCCCAGATGGACGGCGCGATCCTCGTGGTTGCGGCGACCGACGGCCCGATGGCCCAGACCCGTGAGCACGTGCTGCTCGCCCGTCAGGTGGGCGTGCCCCAGATCATCGTTGCTCTCAACAAGTCCGATATGGTTGACGACGAAGAGCTGCTCGAACTGGTGGAAATGGAAGTTCGCGAACTTCTCTCCTCCCAGGATTACCCGGGCGATGACCTCCCGGTCGTGAAGATCTCCGCTCTCAAGGCGCTGGAAGGCGATCCGAAGTGGGTTGCTTCCATCGAAGAGCTCATGGATCAGGTGGACAACTACTTCGAGGATCCGGTGCGTGACACCGACAAGCCGTTCCTCATGCCAATTGAGGACGTCTTCACCATTACCGGCCGTGGCACCGTGGTCACCGGTCGTGTGGAGCGCGGTATCCTCAACCTCAACGAGGAAGTGGAAATTCTCGGTATCCGCGATACCCAGAAGACCACCGTTACCGGTATCGAAATGTTCCACAAGCAGATGGATTACGCCGAAGCTGGCGAAAACTGCGGTCTGCTGCTCCGCGGCACCAAGCGTGAAGATGTTGAGCGCGGCCAGGTTGTGGCCAAGCCCGGCACCATCACCCCGCACACCCAGTTCGAAGCTCAGGTCTACGTGCTGAAGAAGGAAGAAGGCGGCCGTCACAACCCGTTCTTCTCCAACTACCGCCCGCAGTTCTACTTCCGCACCACGGACGTCACCGGCGTCATCACGCTGCCCGAAGGCACCGAGATGGTCATGCCCGGCGACAACACCGAGATGTCGGTTGAGCTCATCCAGCCCATCGCCATGGAAGAAGGCCTCGGCTTCGCTATTCGCGAGGGCGGCCACACCGTTGGTTCAGGGCGCGTCACCAAGATCATCAAGTAACTTGATGCATCGGCGCGAGGCTACCCGGCCACCGGGTAACTGAGCAAAACGTCCGCCGCGAGGCGGGAAGGGACCCTAGCATTGCGCTAGGGTCCCTTTGTATTTGCACGACGACGCAGAACTTGGCAGAGTGGCGCTATGGCTCTCGAGGATGTGTATAGAAAAATCGGGTTTCTCGCTAATACGGCGGGCGGCGGGGCTCGGGCGGAAAACGCAATCGCGGTAGCCGCGGTCCCGGCGGCGCCGGCCGCGGTGCTCTGGGATATGGACGGCACCCTGGTGGATTCGGAAGAAGAATGGGCCCGGGTATCGGGGAATGTGGTGCGTGCCCACGGCGGAATCTGGACGGATGAAGATATCGTGGCTATCCGCGGGGCGGATACCATCGCGCACGGACGGCGCATGATGGATGCGGTGCGCCGCGGCGGGGGAGAGGTGGACCCCTGGAAGATGTTTGCCGAGGTGCTGCGCGCCATGGCCGATCACATGGCAGATGCCCAGCTTATTGACGGTGCGGGGGCGCTTCTCGATGCTTTTTCCGCGGCGGGTATCCCGCAGGCTCTTGTGACGGCTACCCCGGGCCGCCCCGTGGAGATCTTCCTCGCCGGTCCGGGCAGCCGGTTGGAAGCTGCGGTTACCGGGGACGATGATGTCCCCGGTAAACCGAATCCCGCTCCCTACCTCCTGGGTGCTGAGCGCCTAGGCGTTGCTATTGAGAACTGCCTCGCTTTCGAGGATTCCGGGCCCGGATTAGCCGCGGCTCGCAGCGCCGGCGCTTTCACCGTGGATGTGGGGGAGTTCCCCCTGGTTGAACTAGCGGCCTTACTTTAGCCAGTGCGCTGATGAGTTCCTGGCCACATCTGGTGGCGCAGTCGAGGCCGGCAGCGCAGCTAGAGCGCCGCTAGAAGGACGTGATGACTACGCGGCCAATGCCGGCGTGGTGCTCGGCCATCGCCTGATAGGTCGCATCGATATCATCGAGGCTAATCTCGGTGGCGACAAGGTCATCGAGATGGAGGCGGCCCTGTTGGTAGAACTCTACGTACTGGGGAATATCCGTCTTGATATCGGTATTCCCCATGTACACCGCGTGGATATGGCGCCGGTGCACGAAGAATTCGTTGAGCGGATTGATCGTCCACTCCATCTCGGGCTTAAAGACCCCCGCCACGTACACGTCCCCACCCTGCCGGGTTGCCGCGATGGCCGTTTCCATCGTGGGTACGATGCCGAGCGCCTCGAAGGACTTATCGACCCCGCGCCCATCAGTAGCCGCGAAAATCTGCTCGATAGCGTTCGGATCACCCGCGTTGACGAAATGGGTCATCCCAAATCTCTTCCCGAATTCTTCCTTCTCCGGGTTGGTATCCACCCCGATAATCCGCCCGGCCCCGGCAATGCGGGCGCCGTTGACGATGCTCAGGCCCACCCCGCCCAAGCCCACCACGGCCACGGTGTCGCCGGGGCGCACCTGCGCGGTGTTAAGAGCGGCGCCCGCGCCGGTAATAACCGCGCAGCCGATCACACAGGCCTGCGGGAACGGCATCTCGGGGTCAATTTTCGCCACCTGGTGTTCGTGTACGAGCGCTTGTTCAGCAAAGCCGGCGATACCGTAGGTCTGGAAAATCGGTTCGCCGTTGCGGCTCAGCCGCGGGGCTTCATCTGGGCCGCGCAGCGTTTCCTCCGGGAATTCGCATTCGTACATACGCGATTCCCGGCAGGCCCGGCAGTGCCCGCAGTATTGGATAAGGGAGGCAACCACGTGGTCTCCGACCTTAATTTCCTTCACGTCCGGGCCGACGGCGGTAACAATACCGGCGGCTTCGTGCCCGAGCACCTGCGGGAAGGGGAACCCGAAATTGGTGGTGGAGAGCGTGAGATCCGAGCGGCACAGGCCGGAGGCCTTGACGTCGAAAAGGACCTCGCGGCCGATGGGTTCGGCAATCTCGATATCTTCGATGGTGAACCCGCCACCCACAGAATTTACTACTGCTGCTTTCACTATGACTCCTTTCCTGAAAGCGAGGAGAGAAACACCGCCGCGGAGATTCCCTCCGGGAGAAGAATCGACTGGATATTGGCGAATTCGCGTACCCCTTCGTAGCCCATCTCGCGCCCGAAGCCGGAGCGCTTGACACCGCCGAATGGCATGCCGGCGGGAACAGCGGGAACCGGGGAGTTAATGGCAACGGTGCCGGTATCTACCCGAGCGGCAACGCGCGCAGCGTGCGCCACGTTCACCGAATGAACCGTTCCGCCCAGCCCGTAGCACGAATCGTTAGCCAGTCGGATTGCTTCTTCTTCCGAGGATACCCGGTAAACACTCCAGACCGGCCCGAAAATTTCCTCGTAGAAGACGGGGTTATCCCGCTCCACGTTTTCCAGAAGCGTCGGCTGCACCCAGGTATCTCCCTCGGGAACAATATGGCCCAGGGGAGTGGCGCTTGCCCCGCCCTCGATAGCCCGCCGGATCTGATCATTGACCGTGGCGGCTTGCTCGCGGGAGGACATGGGCGGCACGGTGGTATCTTCGGCAGCTGGATCCCCGGGTCGCAGCTGCGCGGTGCTCTCTTTGAGCCCGGCCACGAACCTGTCATAGAGAGCATCGGGAACGATCATGCGCTTGGGGGAGGCGCAGACCTGCCCAGCGTTGAAGCACCGGCCCATAATCGCCAGCTGGATGGTGGCCTCAATATCGGCGTCGTCCAAAATAATAAAGGGATCAGAACCGCCCAGTTCCATAACGGATTTCTTCAGGTGCCGGGAAGCGAGCTGTGCGATTTTTGCCCCCGCGGCTTCCGAACCGGTGAGCGTGACAATACGCACCCGATCATCGCTGATGAGCCGCTCCACTTGCGCGTGGGTGGCGTAGAGATTTTGCCATACCCCGCGGGGTAGTCCGGCATCGTAGAGTACGTGAACGATAGCCGCGGCACATTGCGGCAAAATTGACGCGTGCTTGAGAATAACCGTATTTCCGCAGAGCATTGCGGGAGCGAAGCCACGAATGGCCTGGTAGTAGGGGAAGTTCCACGGTTCAATTTCGACGACGACGCCCTCGGGGCGATAAGCAATATAGCCTTCGAAAGGCGCGGCGGTAGAGCTGACCGGGCGCGGAGCTAAAATATTTTCCGCTTCATCAGCGAGCCAGCGCAGCATGGTCGGCACGGTGTTACCCGCTTCCCCGGTGGCTTCTCCGATGAGTTTGCCCATTTCCAGGGTGGCCAGCGCCCCCAGTTCGCTCGCCCGCGACACCCGCGTCGCTACGCGATGTAGATCACTTAACGCCATGCTAAGTGGTGGCGCACCCCGGGGCAAGGGTGGGGAAATGGTGCCGTTGGCGGCCCGTGGGGCTGAGAGATCGAGAGGCGGCGTCGTCGTACTATGGATGTGAAGCGCCTCACGACGTGCGTTTCTTGCGTGAGCTGCGGCCTTTCGGTAAAATTTTTACCCGTGCCGGCTGGCCTTCGGGCTCGCTGGAAATGAGAAACGGCGCACGTTCGCCGTGAAAGTCTTGAAAGTAAGCCGAAGCTTTTGGCATACTTAACAAGTTGCTCGGATTACGAGCGAAGGAACTTAATCGGTTACCCAACGCCGATTATCGTATAATAGGGTTCTCCGTAACCTCACATAGGGCATGGCTACTAGATTTACCTCCGGTACGACACGCCCGAGTGCGGGTACCGGGCACCGAAGCTAAAGAGAGGTAGACGCGCCATGGCGGGACAGAAGATCCGCATTCGGCTGAAGTCATATGACCACGAGGTCATTGATAGCGCGGCCAAGAAGCTCGTCGATGAAGTTGCGCGTACCGGCGCGACCGTGGTGGGACCCGTCCCGCTGCCGACGGAAAAAAACGTTTTTTGCGTTATCCGCTCGCCCCACAAGTACAAGGACTCCCGCGATCACTTTGAGATGCGCACACACAAGCGCCTTATTGACATCGTGGATCCCACCCTGAAGACGATTGACAGCCTGCGCCGTCTCGATCTTCCGGCTGACGTCAACGTGGAAATCAAGCTCTGAGGTAATACGCAATGAACTCCAAGCAAGCTGTTGCCAGCAAGCCCGTGAAGGCTTTGCTGGGCACGAAGCTGGGGATGACCCAGCTCTGGGATGAGGACGGGCGCCTCCTTCCCATTACTGTTGTGCGCGTGGGCACCAATGTGGTGACCCAGGTTCGCACCCCCGAGGTCGACGGCTATTCCGCCGTGCAGCTCGCCTCGGGCGACGAAAAGACGAAGAACGTCACCAAGCCGCTCCAGGGCCACTTCGATAAGGCCGGTGTCACGCCGCGCAAGAAGCTGGCGGAAATCCGCACTCCCGATGCCAGCGAATACACGCTCGGGCAGGAACTGACCGCGGATATCTTCGAAGCGGGTCAGTCCGTTGACGTTATTGGTACCTCCCGCGGTAAGGGCTTCGCCGGTGTTATGAAGCGTCACGGCTTCGCCGGTGTTTCGGCCTCCCACGGTGCGCACCGCAACCACCGCAAGCCCGGTTCCATCGGCGCCTGCGCCACCCCCTCGCGCGTCTTCAAGGGTCTGCGCATGGCTGGTCGCATGGGTCAGGACCGCGTGACGGTGCAGAATCTGTCCATCCACTCCGTTGACCTCGAGAACGGCCTGTTGCTCGTGGTTGGCGCCATCCCCGGTGCAAAGGGTGGCTCGGTTGTGGTCCGCACGTCCGTGAAGGGAGCCTAACAATGGCAGACTTCAAGATTGACGTTCTCGATGAAACCGGCAAGGTGACCTCGCAGGCCACCCTCCCGGCTCAGCTCTTTGATCTCGACTTCAATATGGCGCTGGTGCACCAGGTCGTCAACGCGCAGCAAGCTGCGGCTCGCCTGGGTACCCACGCCACGAAGACCCGCGGTCAGGTGTCCGGCGGCGGTAAGAAGCCGTGGCGCCAGAAGGGGACCGGCCGGGCCCGCCAGGGTTCGATCCGCGCTCCGCAGTGGGTCGGTGGCGGCGTTGTCCACGGCCCGCAGCCGCGTGACTACTCGCAGCGCACCCCCAAGAAGATGATTGCGGCAGCGCTGTTGCAGTCCCTCTCGGACCGGGCTCGCCACGAGCGTATTCACGCCGTGACGGCTTTCGTTGCGGACGAGACCCCGTCCACCAAGGCTGCGCGTGCGCTCATCGAAAAGATGAACGAAGGGCGCAAGGCACTCGTTGTGGTCCAGCGTGAAGATGATGCTTCGGTGCTCTCCGTGCGCAATCTCCCGCAGATCCACGTCCTCTACGTTGATCAGCTCAATAGCTACGACGTTCTTGCTGCTGACGACGTCATCTTCACGGAAGCCGCGCTCGGCGCGTTCGTGGAGAAGAACACCAAGAAGGATGAGAAGTAATGACTGAGAACGGTAACTTCTGGAATAAGAACCCGCACGATGTCATCCTCGCCCCGGTGATGTCGGAGAAGAGCGCGCTGCTCGAAGAACAAGGTAAGTACACCTTCTTCGTGGATCCGCGTTCGAACAAGACCGAAATCAAGCAGGCCGCCGAAGCGATTTTTGGCGTCAAGGTTGCCTCCGTCAATACGCAGAACCGCCAGGGCAAGACCCGGCGTACGCGCAACGGCATTGGGCGGCGCAAGAATACCAAGCGGGCCATCGTGACCTTGCGCGAGGGCTCCATCGACATCTACGGCGAAATCGTCTAATAGGCGATTCGAGGAACTGAGGAATAAGAACTCATGGGAATTCGTAAGTACAAGCCGACGACCCCGGGTCGTCGCGGTGCGAGCGTTGCCGACTTCGCCGAGATCACTCGTTCGACCCCGGAGAAGTCCCTCGTTCGTCCCCTGAAGAAGACCGGTGGACGCAACAACCAGGGACGCATCACCACCCGCCACAAGGGCGGTGGGCACAAGCGCCAGTACCGTCTCATCGACTTCCGTCGCTGGGATAAGGACGGCGTGCCGGCCAAGGTCGCGCACATCGAATACGATCCGAACCGCACCGCGCGTATCGCGCTGCTCCACTTCGCTGATGGCGAGAAGCGTTATATCGTTGCTCCTCGCGGCGTCAAGCAGGGCGATCTCATCGAAACCGGTCCGAATGCGGATATCAAGCCCGGCAACAACCTGCCGCTGCGCAATATCCCTCTCGGTACCACGGTGCACAATGTGGAACTCAAGCCGCTCGGCGGGGCGAAGATCGCCCGCAGCGCCGGTGCTTCCGTGCAGTTGGTCGCCCGCGAAGGCAAGTACGCGCAGCTGCGTATGCCTTCCGGTGAAATCCGTAACGTGGACGTGCGTTGCCGCGCCACCGTCGGTGAAGTCGGCAATGCCGAGCAAGCGAATATCAACTGGGGCAAGGCCGGCCGTATGCGCTGGAAGGGCGTTCGCCCGACCGTCCGCGGTGTTGTCATGAACCCGGTGGACCACCCGCACGGTGGTGGTGAAGGTAAGACGTCCGGTGGGCGCCATCCCGTTAGCCCGTGGGGCAAGAAGGAAGGCCGTACCCGCCGTCCGAACAAGGCCAGCGACAAGCTCATCGTGCGCCGTCGCAAGACCGGCAAGAAGCGCTGAGGAAGGATTAGCTGATGCCCCGCAGTTTGAAGAAGGGTCCGTTCGTCGACGAGCACCTCTACAAGAAGGTCGACGAGCAGAACGAGAAGAACACCAAGAACGTAATCAAGACCTGGTCGCGTCGGTCGGTTATCACCCCCGATTTCCTGGGTCACACCTTTGCAGTGCACGATGGACGCAAGCATGTGCCGGTATTCATTACCGAATCCATGGTTGGCCACAAGCTCGGGGAGTTCGCCCCGACCCGCACCTTCCGCGGGCACGACAAGGACGACCGAAAGGGCCGCCGGCGCTAAGCCGGGGCCTCGAGCGAGAGAGTAAGGCAGAACTATGGAAGCAAAGGCGCAGGCGCGCTTCGTGCGCGTGTCGCCCATGAAGGCCCGTCGTGTCGTGGACACCATCCGCGGCCGGCGCGCCCTGGACGCTATTGACGTACTGCAGTTCGCACCGTTTGCAGCCGCCACTCCGGTTCGTAAGATCGTGGAGTCGGCTATTGCCAACGCGCGCTACGCCGCCGAGCAGGCGGGGGAGCGCTTCGATGAGTCTGAGCTCTTCATCGGCGAAATTTACGCCGACGAAGGCCCGACGATGAAGCGTATCCAGCCGCGTGCTCAGGGCCGGGCGAACCGCATCAATAAGCGGACGAGTCACATCACCGTTATCGTTACCGACGAGAAGCCCAAGACCAAGAACCAGAGGAGGGCCCGCTAGTGGGACAGAAAGTCAACCCTATTGGGTTCCGTCTCGGCATCACGACCGACCACCGCTCCAAGTGGTTCGCTGATTCCACCAAGAAGGGGCAGCGCTACTCGGACTATGTCCTCGAAGATGTCAAAATCCGTGACATGATCGAAAAGACACTCGAGCGCGCCGGTATTTCCAGCGTGCATATCGAGCGCCGCGCCGAGCGTGTGGTTGTGGATATCCACACCGCTCGTCCCGGTATCGTCATCGGCCGGCGCGGTGCGGAAGCTGATCGCCTCCGCGCCGACCTCGAGAAGCTGACCGGCAAGGCCGTCCAGCTCAATATTCTCGAAGTGAAGAACCCGGAAGCTGACGCCCAGCTCGTAGCGCAGGGTATCGCGGAACAGCTCGCCTCGCGTGTGTCTTTCCGCCGCGCTATGCGCAAGGGTATCCAGTCCGCCGAGCGCGCCGGTGCCAAGGGCATCCGCGTGCAGTGCTCGGGCCGTCTGGGTGGCGCGGAAATGTCGCGTAGTGAGTTCTACCGTGAAGGGCGCGTGCCGCTGCACACCCTGCGCGCGAATATCAACTACGGTTTCTACGAAGCGCGTACCACCTTCGGCCGCATTGGCGTGAAGGTGTGGATTTACCGCGGTGATCTTACCGACGCTGAGTACTACCGCAGCCTCGCGGAAGCACCGCGCGGTGGGCGCGGAGGCCGTTCGGATCGTCGCGGACGTCGCGGCACCGGTCGCGGTCGCGGTGGCCAGCGTGGGGAAGCCCGCAGCGAACAGGCTCAGAGCCCGGCAGCCGGAGCCGAAGCTCCGGTAGCCGCGCCGGAATCAACCGGAACGGAGGCATAACTCATGCTGATTCCTCGTCGTACTAAATGGCGCAAGCAGCACCGTCCGCACCGTAAGGGTATGGCCAAGGGCGGAACGCAGCTGGCTTTCGGTGAATACGGCATCCAGGCGCTCGAGCCGGCCTACATCACCAACCGTCAAATTGAAGCAGCTCGTATCGCCATGACGCGTCACGTCAAGCGTGGCGGCAAGATCTGGATTAACATCTTCCCGGATCGCCCGCTCACGAAGAAGCCGCTCGGCGTGCGTATGGGTTCGGGTAAGGGCCCGGTGGAAACCTGGGTTGCCAATATCAAGCCCGGTCGTGTCATGTTCGAAATGGCCGGTGTTGACGAGGCTCTCGCCCGTGAGGCCATGAGCCGCGCCCAGCACAAGCTGCCCATCAAGACCCGCTTTATCACCCGTGAGGAGGTTGAGTAATGGCTAAGGGACTGACCACCGCGGAACTCGACGCGATGACCGACGCGGAGCTTCTCGAGAAGCTTGCCGAGTCGAAGAAGGAACTGTTCAACCTCCGCTTCTCGGCGGTGACTCACCGCCTGGAGGACAGTGGCCGCCTGCGGGAAGTTCGTCGCGAGATTGCTCGCATTTACACCATTAAGAGCGAGCGGGAGAAGAACATTCGAACCGCTCCGGCCGCTCAGTAAGTGAGGATGAGATGAGCGAGAACGCAACCACTGAAACACGTAATCACCGCAAGACGCTGCGCGGCTACGTGGTCTCCGACAAAATGGACAAGACCGTTGTCGTTGAAGTTGAAGATCGCGTTAAGCACCCGCTATACGGTAAAGTTATTACCCGCACCAAGCGAGTGAAGGCGCACGACGAAAATAACGAGGTTCGCGTAGGCGATTTGGTCTCCATTATGGAAACCCGCCCGCTGTCCGCGACCAAGCACTTCCGGGTCGTTACGATCATCGAGAAGGCGAAGTAGTTAGGGCTTTCCTAGCTTTAGCGAATGTGACCGGCCTGAACGCAGGCGGCCCTCGCATGTGGGCCAAAGGCGTTTGGGCCGGCGCAGTTCGCGCAAACCCATTCGTTCGGCAAGGCTCGAATCCGAGAACCGGCACGACAATAGGAGATAGAAACACATGATCCAGCAGGAGACGCGGCTTAGCGTCGCCGATAACACCGGTGCCAAGGAACTTTTGTGCATCCGGGTGCTCGGCGGCTCCGGCCGGCGCTACGCCGGAATTGGTGACACCATCGTCGCCACCGTCAAGGATGCTATTCCGGGCGGAAACGTAAAGAAGGGCGACGTCGTCAAGGCGGTCGTCGTCCGTGCAGTTAAGGAAACGCGCCGCAAGGACGGGTCCTACATCAAGTTCGACGAAAACGCAGCCGTGCTGTTGAAGAACGACGGCGAACCCCGCGGCACCCGTATCTTCGGGCCCGTCGGGCGTGAGCTTCGCGATGCGAAGTTCATGCGCATCATTTCGCTGGCTCCGGAGGTGATCTAATGGCGAAGATTAAGAAGGATGATCTCGTCCAGGTTATCGCCGGGCGCGATAAGGGGATGCAGGGTCGCGTGCTGTCCGTTGACACCAAGCGTGAGCGCGTGATCGTGGAAGGCGTCCAGCGCGTGAAGAAGCACGTGCGCGTGGGGCAGACCTCGCGGGGCGGCACCACCGGCGGTATCGAAACCGTCGAGGCACCCATTCACATTTCGAACGTTGCCCTCGTTCACGATGGCAAGCCGATTCGCGTGGGCTACCGTGAGGTAGAAGTTGAGCGCGATGGCAAGAAGAAGATTGTCCGTGAGCGCATCGGACGCCGCGGCGGGAAGGAAATCGAACTGTGAGCGATACCCCCCGTCTCAAGGTGAAGTACCGGGAACACATCATCCCGGAACTCCAGGAAGAATTTAAGTACGTCAACGTTAACCAGGTTCCCAAGATCGTCAAGGTCGTGGTGAATATGGGCGTGGGTGATGCTGCGCGCGATTCCAAGGTGCTCGACGGCGCCGTCGCTGATATGACGGCGATTACCGGCCAGAAGCCGATGATCACCAAGGCCAAGAAGTCCATCGCGCAGTTTAAACTGCGTGAGGGCCAGGCCATCGGGTGCTTCGTGACCATCCGCGGCGACCGCATGTGGGAGTTCCTTGACCGGCTGATTTCCACCGCGCTGCCGCGTATCCGCGACTTCCGCGGCCTTTCGCCCAAGCAGTTTGACGGCAACGGGAACTACACCTTCGGTTTGACCGAACAGACCGTGTTCCACGAGATCGACCAGGACAAGATTGATCGCGTGCGCGGTATGGACATCACCGTGGTGACCTCTGCCGGGAGCGACGACGAAGGGCGCGCTCTTCTCAAGCATCTCGGATTCCCCTTCAAGGAGGCCTAAATATGGCAAAGACCGCTCTGAAGCAAAAGGCCGCCGGTAAGCAGAAGTTCGCCGTTCGTGCGTACACCCGTTGCAACCGGTGCGGCCGTCCGCATTCCGTTTACCGCAAGTTCGGCCTGTGCCGTATTTGCCTGCGTGAGTTGGCCCTGCGCGGCGAACTCCCCGGTGTTAAGAAGTCCAGCTGGTAAAGACTACGTCGCAGGTCCATCGGAAACCGCGACGAGGAAGGGCCACAGCCCAAAATGACAATGACTGACCCAATCGCAGACATGCTGACGCGTCTGCGTAACGCCAATTCGGCGTTCCATGAGTCGGTGTCTATGCCGTACTCCAAGATTAAGTCCCATATCGCGGACATCTTGAAGCGCGAAGGCTACATCGACTCCTACGAGGTGGAGAGCGCCCAGGTGGGCAAGACCCTCACCCTCACGTTGAAGTACGGATCTAACCGTGAACGCGCCCTCGCTGGCGTCCGGCGCATCTCGAAGCCGGGCCTGCGCGTTTACGCGAAGTCCACCAACCTGCCGCGCGTTCTCGACGGCCTGGGTGTGGCTATTTTGTCCACCTCCTCCGGCCTTATGACGGACCGTGAGGCCAAGGATAAGGGCGTTGGCGGGGAAGTCCTCGCTTACGTCTGGTAATGGGAAGTAGGTGCAATAATGTCTCGAATTGGTAGGCTTCCCATCGCTATCCCCAGCGGCGTCGATGTGTCGGTTTCCGGCCAGAACGTCACTGTCAAGGGCCCCAAGGGTCAGCTCGAGCTCTCGGTAGCCGAGCCGATCGCGGTGAATGTTGATGACAATACGGTTCTGGTGACCCGGCCGAATGACGAGCGCGAATCGCGTTCGCTGCACGGCCTGACCCGCACCCTCGTTGCGAATATGGTCGAGGGCGTCACCAACGGGTACAGCAAGGCGATGGAAATCGTCGGAACCGGGTACCGCGTGGTCGCCAAGGGCTCTGATCTTGAATTCTCGCTGGGCTACTCCCACACGATTCTTTTCGAAGCTCCGGAAGGTATCACCTTCACCGTAGCCACCCCGACCAAGTTCACGGTCTCGGGTATCGATAAGCAGCTCGTGGGCGAAACCGCCGCGAAGATTCGCAAGCTTCGTAAGCCCGAACCCTACAAGGGCAAGGGCGTCAAGTACGCTGACGAAGTTATTCGTCGCAAGGCTGGAAAGGCTGGTAAGTGATGGCTGTTACCATCAAGGGCAAGGGCAAGTACATCGCTCGTGCGCGCCGCCACTTCCGGTTGCGCAAGCGTATTTCCGGTACCGCCGCGCGGCCGCGTCTCGTGGTCTCGCGTTCCAACCGCCACATTTACGCCCAGGTTATCGACGACGTCGTGGGTCGCACTCTCGCGGCCGCCTCGTCCTACGAAGCTGACCTGCGCGAAGCGGAGGGTACCAAGACAGAAATCGCGCGGAAGGTCGGCGAACGTGTCGGTCAGCGCGCCAAGGACGCTGGGATCAGCGCCGTGGTCTTCGACCGCGGTGGCAACCAGTACCACGGTCGCGTTGCAGCTGTCGCCGAAGGTGCGCGCGAAGCTGGACTCGATTTCTAACGGCTGAGGAAAGGCAGAGGAAAATGGCTGCAGAGCAGCAGGATCCGGCCCAGAACGGCCGGGAAAATCGCAACGAAGGTCGTCGCGGACGCCGCGATAACCGTCGTGATAACCGCCGTGACAATCGTCGCGGTGAAGAAAAGAACGCTTATATCGAGCGCGTGGTGACCATTAACCGCGTTGCGAAGACGGTCAAGGGTGGCCGCCGGATGTCCTTCACCGCTCTCGTGGTGGTGGGCGACGGCAATGGCCTCGTGGGTGTCGGGTACGGCAAGGCCCGCGAAGTTCCCGCCGCTATCGCTAAGGGTACCGAGGAAGCGAAGAAGAACTTCTTCCGCATCCCGCGTATCGCGCGGACTATCCCGCACGTGGTGCAGGGCGAAGACGCCGCCGGCGTCGTGCTGCTGCGCCCGGCCGCTCCCGGTACCGGCGTAATTGCCGGCGGCCCGGTGCGTGCCCTCATGGAGTGCGCGGGTATTCACGATGTGCTCTCCAAGTCGCTCGGTTCCTCGAACGCGATCAATATCGTGCACGCCACCGTGGCTGCCCTCAAGCAGCTCGAGCAGCCCGAAGCGGTTGCTGCCCGGCGTGGGCTCCCCATCGAGCGTGTTGTCCCCGAAGCTATGCTGCGGGCGCGCGCCGAAGCGGAAGCCAAGGAACGCGAGATCGAAGAGGCCGAAGCCGCCAAGGCGGAAAATGAGGCCGCGGCCGCGGGAGTTGGTGCGTAATGGCAAATCTTAAGATCACCCAGGTCAAGGGTGTTGTTGGTGCGATCCAGCGCCAGAAGGACACCCTGCGCACGCTCGGGCTGCGTAAGATCGGACAGTCCGTTGTGCGCGAGGATACCCCCGAGGTGAAGGGCATGGTTCGCGCCGTGGCTCACCTCGTTACCGTGGAGGAGGTTGACTAATGGCGGAAACGGAAAAGGATTCCATCATTAAGCTGCACGACCTGCGTCCGGCTCCGGGTTCGAACAAGGCGAAGATTCGCGTTGGTCGCGGTGAAGGATCCAAGGGTAAGACGTCCGGCCGCGGTACCAAGGGTACCCGGGCACGTAATACCGTGCGTCCCGGTTTCGAAGGTGGCCAGATGCCGCTGCATATGCGCCTTCCGAAGCTGCGTGGTTTCAAGAACCCGTTCCGGGTTGAATACCAGGTCGTTAACGTTTCGGCGCTCGGCGAGCTCTTCCCGGAAGGTGGGAAGGTAACCTCGGCGGATCTCGTGGCCAAGGGTGCGGTTCGCAAGAACTCCCCGGTCAAGGTTCTCGGAACCGGTGAGATTTCCGTCAAGCTCGACGTCGAAGTGGAAGCGTGGTCGAACTCGGCTAAGGAAAAGATCGAGGCTGCCGGGGGTTCTATCTCCGCGCCGCAGGTCGAATCCAAGTAATACGCGCTGGCCGCACGGCCACCGTTTGACTGAGCACTCACCCACACTCTGTGGATGAACAGTGCGAAATTTGCTCGTCCCCGCTATTATGGCGGGGGCGAGCTTTTTTCTGGGCGCGGGCAGCGTTGCTGAAAGATTGCTTTCAGTGGCAAATACGCAGCGTTGCCAGTGCGCCGTCGTGCGTACTTTCCCCGAAAATACGCTTGTCCCCATTTCCGTCACCCGACGGTTCTCGACGATAACGGACTGCCCCGCGCGATCCGTCACCATCAGGAGGAATCTTGATTAAGGCTTTCGCAGCTGCTTTCCGCACCCCGGATCTGCGCCGCAAGCTGCTTTTCACCATGATGATTATGGTGATTTACCGCTTGGGTAGCTTCATCCCGGCTCCGTTCGTGAGCTTGAGCAATATTCGGGAGTGCACCACGCAGCAATCGGGCGCGCAGGATCTCATCGATATGCTCAACCTGTTCTCAGGCGGCGCGATGATGCAGCTTTCCGTTTTCGCCCTGGGAATTATGCCCTATATTACGGCCTCGATTATTGTGCAGCTGCTGCGTGTGGTCATCCCGCGTTTCCAGGAACTGCATAAGCAAGGCCAATCGGGTACCGCGAAGCTGACGGAATACACCCGCTACCTCACTATCGGGCTGGGCCTGCTCCAGTCCTCGGTCGTGGTAGCAACCGCGAACTTCACGCTGTTCGCCGGCTGTAAAGAACCGGTGATTCCGAACGCCACCTGGTGGACCTACACCATGACCATCCTCGCCATGACGGCCGGCACCGGCCTCATCATGTGGATGGCGGAACTCATCACCGAACGCGGGGTGGGCAATGGTATGTCCATCCTCATCTTCACCGGTATTTGCGCCGGTTTCCCCTCGATGATGGGTCAGATCTACGCCGGGCACGGGGTGGGCACCCTCCTCATCGTCATTGCGGTCTTCGCTCTCATCACCCTGGTTGTTACCTTCGTGGAGCAGTCCCAGCGCCGTATCCCTGTGCAGTACGCCAAGCGCGTTATTGGCCGGCGCACCTACGGCGGGTCCACCACGTACCTGCCTATCAAGATCAATATGGCGAACGTTATCCCGGTGATCTTCGCGTCCTCAATCCTCATGCTCCCCACGATGATCTCCACGTTCGGAAATCAGAATTCTTCCTGGGTGGTCTGGATTCAGCGCAATTTCCAGCACAACGGCTGGGCCTACATCCTCACCTACGCGCTTCTCACTTTCGCCTTCACCTTCTTCTACACCTCGATCGCTTTCGACACGGACGAAGTCGCGGACAATATGAAGAAGTACGGCGGCTTCATTCCGAATGTGCGCGCGGGTAAGCCCACTGCGGATTATCTCCACTTCGTCTCTAATCGCCTCACGTGGGTGGGCGCCACCTACCTCACCATCGTGGCCCTCATCCCGCTGCTGCTCTTCAGCGCGCTCGGTATTGTGCAGTCCGGTTTCGGCGGCACCTCCATCATGATTCTGGTGGGTGTGGGCCTCCAGACCGTCAAGGACATCAACGCCCAGCTCCAGCAGCGCCATTACGAAGGCTTCCTCGGCGGTATCCGCTAACGCGGCCTCGCCCCCTCTTTCCGGCGGGGCGCAGGCGCGCTCCGCACCGATAACACAGAAAGGTGCCACTCATGTCAGTACGTTTGATTTTGGTTGGCCCCCCGGGCGCGGGCAAAGGCACCCAGGCGGCCGGTATTGCGGAGCGTTACGGTATCCCGGCCATTTCCACCGGTGATCTTTTCCGCGCGCATGCCAAGGCTCAGGATGAACTGGGGCGCCTGGCCGCCTCCTACTCGGAAAAGGGCGAGCTGGTTCCCGATTCCGTTACGAACCAGATGGTGGAGGAGCGCCTGGGTGAAGCCGATGCAGCTGCCGGTTTCCTCCTGGATGGCTATCCGCGCAATCTCGATCAGGTGAGCGCCCTCGACGCCATGCTCGGTGAGAAGAACGTGGACGCCGTGGTGGAACTGCAGGCCGACGACGACGTGGTGGTCCAGCGCCTGCTCGGGCGCGCCCAGGAACAGGGCCGGGCTGATGATACGGAAGAGGTTATCCGCCACCGCATCGAGGTCTATCACGCCACCACCAAGCCGATTATCGATGCCTACGCCAGCCGCGGGCTCGTGGTGTCCGTCAACGGCCTGGGCACCGTGGAGGAAGTTGCTGCCGCTATTGATAGCGCGCTGAGCGATTTCTTGGGCCGGTAGGCGCAGCAATGATTAATCTTCGTTCCGAGGCGGATATTCTGGGCATGCGCCAGGCGGCGCTGGTGGTGCGCGCGATTCACGATGACCTGCGGGCCCACGTGGCAGCCGGGATGTCGACGGCGCAGCTCGACCAACGCGCCAAAGCGGTCTTGGAGGCACACGGAGCCGTCTCGAATTTTTACGGGTATTACGATTACCCGGCCCAGACCTGCATCTCGGTGAATAACACCGTGGTGCACGGTATCCCCAGCGAAGAAGAAATCCTGGAGCCGGGGGACCTGGTCTCCTTTGACTGCGGGGCTCTTCTCAACGGCTGGAATGGCGACTCCTGCTTTTCCATAGTCCTCCCGGGTGGAGATGAGAAGCAGATGGCTGCCCGCCAGCGCCTCTCCGACATCACGGAAGAATCCATGTGGGTGGGTATTGCGGCGATGGCGACCGGGAAATTTGTATCCGATATCGGGGCGGCCATTGATGATTTCGTAGTGAGCCAGGATCCCGAACCGGGTATTGTTGAAGAATTCACCGGGCACGGGATTGGGCGCGCCATGCACGAAGATCCCACGGTCTTCAATTACCGCACCCGCGGGCGCGGGCCCCGCCTCAAGGCTGGGATGGTGCTGTGTATCGAGCCGATTCTTACCGCCGGCTCCCAGGAGAACATCACCCTGGCCGATGGTTGGACGGTGAAAACCGCCGACGGCCAGGATGCCTGCCATTGGGAAAGCCAAATCGCTAAGCACGCCGGTGGTATTTGGGTACTCAACGAACCCGATGGGGGAGCGGCCCGCCTCGCGAAGTACGGAGTAGTTCCGGTTCCTCTCGGAGACTAGGCTGCGCCGTCGTACCGCTTCGCAGCGGGCATGCAGTTCCGGTACTGCGTCCGCGCCTCGCATACACGTGATCCATAACATCGAAGCCGCCCCTTACATAGGGGCGGCTTCGTGCAGTAGTATTGGACGTCGGTGCCGTGTGCCTGTATGGCGCACGCCTGCGCACCGATTTTGATGCCCCGCACAATCCGGTGTGGGCAACACTGTTAGCGAGGAACATGGCGAAGAAAGACGGCGTCATCGAAGTTGAAGGTAGCGTGATTGAAGCGCTGCCCAACGCGATGTTCAAGGTCGAGCTGGAAAACGGGCACGAAGTTCTGGCCCATATTTCCGGCAAAATGCGTCAGCACTACATTCGTATCCTGCCCGAGGATCGGGTGGTTGTAGAGCTCACGCCCTATGACCTGAACCGCGGGCGGATTGTCTACCGCTACAAGTGATCAACAAGGAAAGTTATTCATGAAGGTCAAGCCGAGCGTTAAGCGCATTTGCGATAACTGCAAGGTCATTCGGCGCCACGGTCGCGTCATGGTGATCTGCAGCTCGAATCCGCGCCATAAGCAGCGTCAGGGCTAAATGCCCCGTTGCACCAGCACTGTTAGCCGCAAGGCAACCCCCGGTCCGGAGGCCGGGGCTCACGGAATAGAGACCCGTGGGAACAGCAGTGCCCGACACCTCCGGCATAACTAAGGGAGCTAAGAAATTGGCACGTCTCTCCGGCGTTGATCTCCCCCGCGAAAAGCGGATTGAGATCGCGCTTACTTACATTTTTGGCATTGGACGCACCCGCGCCCACGAGACCCTCGCCGCTACCGGGGTGAACCCGGATACCCGCGTGCGCGATCTCACTGAAGACGATCTGGTGAAGCTCAAGAACCATATCGACGAGAACTACAAGGTTGAAGGCGACCTGCGCCGCGAAGTCCAGGCTGATATTCGCCGCAAGATCGAAATCGGTTCGTACCAGGGCCTGCGTCACCGTCGCGGCCTGCCCGTGCACGGGCAGCGCACCAAGACCAACGCGCGCACCCGCAAGGGCCCCAAGCGCACCGTGGCCGGTAAGAAGAAGGCCAAGTAGGCTTCGTCGTAGTTCAGGAGAAATAGATTATGGCTCGTCAGACTCGTTCTGCTAACGCCGGTGCGCGCCGTCCGCGTCGCAATCAGCGTCGTAATGTCACCGTGGGTCAGGCCCACATTAAGTCCACCTTCAATAACACCATCGTGTCTATCACCGACCCCACCGGTGCGGTTATTGCTTCCGCCTCCTCCGGGATGGTTGGCTTCAAGGGCTCGCGTAAGTCGACTCCCTACGCCGCGCAGCTCGCTGCGGAAAATGCCGCGCGTCAGGCCATGGAACAGGGCATGAAGAAGGTTGATGTATTCGTCAAGGGTCCGGGTTCCGGGCGCGAAACCGCGATCCGTTCCCTGACCGCCTCCGGGCTGGAAGTCACCTCCATTTCCGATGTGACTCCGCAGGCCTTCAACGGGTGCCGCCCGCCCAAGCGCCGTCGCGTCTAGTTGCGGCGCGGTGCGTTGCGGCGTCGCCTTTGTAGGTACGACGCCGGCGCAGAGGCCACGGCCTCTGCGGCACCCCTCCCAGGGCGCGAGCTTTGACAGGAAAAGCCGTGCCCGCACCTCGCGGACAGACAGAGTTTCGCGAGGGTACGCAAACCTCATATAGCGGTTGTTTGCGGAAAGGAAAGAATCGTGCTCATTGCACAACGTCCCGTTCTGAGTGAAGAGAAGATCTCCGAATTCCGCTCCCGGTTCGTCCTCGAGCCGCTCGAGCCCGGATTCGGGTACACGCTGGGTAATTCCCTGCGCCGTACCCTGCTGTCCTCCATCCCCGGTGCTGCGGTCACGTCGATCCGCATCGATGGGGTGCTCCATGAGTTCTCCACCATCCCCGGTGTGAAGGAAGATGTTGCGGAAATCATCCTCAACCTCAAGGAACTTGTTGTCTCCTCGGATAACGACGAACCGGTCCTCATGTACCTGCGGAAGACGGGCCCGGGCGAAGTGACCGCCGCGGATATCACCCCGCCGGCGGGCGTGGAAATCCTCAACCAGGATCTCCATATCGCCACCCTCAATGACAAGGGCAAGCTCGAAATCGACCTCACGGTTGAACGCGGGCGCGGGTATGTTTCCGCGGCTCTCAACAAGGGCGATAACGATGAGATCGGCCGCATTCCGATTGACTCGATCTACTCGCCGGTGCTCAAGGTTTCCTACAAGGTGGAAGCCACCCGCGTGGAACAGCGCACCGACTTTGATCGCCTCGTGGTTGATGTGGAAACCAAGGAATCGACGACGCCGCGGGACGCTCTCGCCTCTGCCGGCAAGACCCTCGTGGAGCTCTTCGGCCTGGCGGTGGATCTCAATGACGAAGCCGAAGGCATCGAAATTGGTCCGGCTCCGGTCACCGAGCAGCGCTCCTCGGATCTGCAGCGTCCGATCACCATCCTCAACCTGCCGGCACGTTCCCAGAACTGCCTGCAGCGCGAAGGTATCCATACTATTGGGGAACTGGTGCAGCGCTCGGAAGCCGACCTGCTCGATATTCGCAACTTCGGGGCGAAGTCCATCGATGATGTCAAGGATGAACTGGCGAAGATGGACCTGAGCCTCAAGGATTCCGGATCGAGTTTCCTCGGTGGCGGATTCGATGACTACGGGATGCAGTTCAGCGACGATTCTCAGGCCTGAGCAGCCACATAATTTACTAGGAGAGTAGACAATGCCTAAGCCCACCAAGGGTCCGCGCCTCGGCGGCAGCCCCGCCCACCAGCGCAAGATTCTTGCCAATCTGTGCAAGGAACTTATTCATCACACGTCGATTAAGACCACCGAAGCGAAGGCTCGCGCGGTGCGTCCTCATATCGAAAAGCTCATCACGAAGGCGAAGAAGGGTGATACCCACAATCGCCGCCTGGCCCTCAAGGTGCTCGGCGATCGTGAAACCGCCTACATCCTCTTCGAGGAACTCGCCCCGCTGTTCGCGGAACGCGAGGGCGGCTACACCCGCATCACCAAGGTGGGCAACCGCCGCGGTGATAACACCCCGATGGCCGTTATTTCGCTGGTGACCGAGAAGGTCTCCCCGAAGCAGGCGGTTGTCAAGGAAGCGGAAAAGGCCGCCGAGCGTGCCGCTGCCGCGGAAGAAGCCGAAGCTGCAGAATCTGCTGAGTCGGCTGAATCTGCTGAAAGTGCGGAGTCCGCTGAATCGGTCGAAAGCGCAGAGTCGGCCGAGTCGGCCGCCAGTGCGGATGAAGCTGCGGAAGCCGAGAAGGCTGAAGAAGCTAAGTAAAAGCCTGCGGTAGGTCCGGCTGTTTGACTGGCCGGGCCGTCCGGGAAGCTTGAGAAAAGGGCTTCGGAAACATGAGTTTCCGGAGCCCTTTTCTGTACGCCAGAGAAGAAGCGCGCCTATCCCTCCGCCCGGGCACGTTCGGAGGCGGCCACTAAATCCCAGGCCCGCACCCCGCCGCTCATGCCGGCCGCATTGGGAATAAATACCACGGAGCTGCTTAGCCGTTCGCGTACCGTATCGGTTATGCGTGCCGCGTTGCCGCCCCCGAGGTAGAGGGTGTCCCAGCGGATTACCGGGTAGAGCGATTCGATAGCGCGCGCCACCTGCCGGCTCCACGCAGCGTCGCCCAGGCGGATACGTTCGATTTCACCGATCACGTCATCGTAGGTGAGTCCCCACCGCAACGGCGCGTGGGAAAACTCCAGGTGGGGGGCCAGCACCCCGTTATCGACGATTGCATTTCCCAAACCGGTCCCGAAGGTCAGCACCACTTCCAGGCCCTGACCGGTCACGGTCGCGGCGGCGGCCACTTCGGCGTCGTTGAGAACCAGAGTGGGGCGCGAAAAGCGCGCGGCGAGGGCGGTACGAATATCCAGGCCGTTCCAGGCTGCCTCCATGTCCGGGTCGAGGCGGGTATGCGGGCCGGCCCGGCGAATGTAATGCGGGGTATACACCACAACGCCGTGGCGTAACATTCCGGGCATGCCCACCGTGAGTCGCTCGAAATCAGCGCCCTCGGCGCGCAGCGCGGCGGCATCCGCGGCAATGATATTTTCGAGATCTGCGGGTGAGAAGGGGTAGCGGACCGGGGTACGGCGAGCGGGTCCGATCTGGGTGCCGGCCGCGTCTAATAGCGCTGTTTTGATGCCGCCCCCGCCGCAGTCCACCGCGAAGGTGCGCGGGCCGGAGGCCGCGGCTGCCGGGGTGGTAGTGGCGGCATCCTCCGGGCTGGGCGCGCTTGCGTAAAGCGGTGCGGTGCCGCGGGGGAGGGCCGGCTCCTCGTTCTCCGGTATGCGGGCGATGGGCTCGGCGTGGGAAACTGGATCCATGAGTGACACGCTAGCGCAAAATCTTCGGCTTCGGCTTGATCTTTCCTACGACGGTACCGAATTTCACGGTTGGGCGGCGCAGCCGGGCCTGCGTACCGTGGAAGGAACACTCTCGGAGGCGCTCGGCACGGTCCTGCGGGTACCGGTCACGCTCACGGTGGCCGGCCGGACCGATGCGGGGGTGCATGCCCGCGGGCAGGTCGCCCATATGGATGTGCCGCGGGAGGTGCTCGCCGCGGTGCAGGGGCGCTCCGTGGAGGCGCCTACCCGGGTGCTGGTGCGCCGGGTGCAGGGTATGCTGGCTCGCGGTGCGAGCGGTCCGCGGGGGAGTGCCGATATTGTGCTGCATAGCACCCGTGTGGTTTCTCCTGATTTTGACGCGCGTTTTTCGGCGGTTTCGCGCGAATACACGTACCGTATCGCGGTGGGTCACTTCGATCCTTTACGACGACGCGACGTCCTCTGGCTGGCCGGTCCGCTGGATCTCAATGCGATGCGGGAGGCCGCGGCCTCCCTCCTGGGCGAACACGATTTCCTCTCCTACTGCAAACCTCGCGCGGGAGCGACGACGATTCGGGAGCTCCTGGCGCTGGACGTTGCCGAGGAAGGCGAGTTGGTGACCATCCACGCGGTCGCGGACGCGTTTTGCCATTCCATGGTGCGTACCCTCGTCGGCTCGCTGCTCCGGGTGGGTGAGGGACAGCGCGACGCCGCCTGGCCGGCCCGCCGCCTACGCGAAGCGAGCCGGGATGGGGAAGTGGTGGTAGCTCCGCCCCATCCGCTCACCCTGGAACGCGTGAATTACCCCGAGCCCGGTGAATGGGCCGCGCGCGCGGAGGCTTCGCGGGCCATCCGGATGCTGCTGGAGGACTAACCGAGAGCGTCGTAGGCCCCGGGTAAAATCGATAACGTGACTCAGGAACAAAGCCAAGCTGCGCAATCAACGCCGGTACGCTCGGTGCGGCACAGCGCTGACCAGCGCTGGCCGGTTCCCTCGCGCCCGCCCGCCTATGCGCGCCTGCCCCGGCAGCCGCTGCGGCGGGGTTTCCCCCTCTATGCCGTATTGGCAGGGCTCTTCGTCGTCGTCGCTCTTATCTATAGTTTCTGGTTGGCCGTGCTCCTTTTGTTGCGCGGGTTGCCCGGGCAGCCGTTGTGGTGGCTGCACCTGCTGGTGTTTTGGGCGCTCGCGGCGTATTTCGCTTTCCCGCGGCTGCATCAGCTGTTTTCGCTCATGTACGTGCCGGATTATTTCTTCGGGCGCACCAAAACTGCTGACGGTATTCTCGGGGACCCGGTCAATATTGGCTGGGAGGGGAGCGAGGCGGATATTCACGCGGCTATGCGGGCCGCGGGCTGGATCGAAGCCGAACCCATTACTTTCCGCACGTCCTGGCGTATTATCGTGGCCGCGGTGCTGCGCCGCTCCTATCCTTCCGCGCCGGTCTCTGATCTGTATTTATTCTCCCGAAAGCAAGAATTCGCCTACCAGCAGGAAGTGGACGGAAATGCGGCCCAGCGCCACCACGTGCGTTTCTGGCGCTGCCCGCCGGATTGGACACTCCCGGGCGGGGAACGGATCACCTGGCTCGCTGCCGGAACTTTTGATCGTAGCGTGGGCCTGTCTATTTTCACTGGGCAATTCACCCATAAAATTGACCCGAATATCGATGCGGAACGGGACTTCATTATCAATACGGTGCGCTACGCGGATCCCGAAAGCCACGTGAGCGTTATCGAGCAGTATTTCAACGCCTATAGTTCGCGCAACGGCGGCGGTGATGAGATCCAAACAGATGGCGATCTGCCCATCCTCGATGTCACCGGGGCGGCCGCGCGGCTGGAGGAACGCCAACCGGATGCGCAGGGAACGTGCGGCCAAGGCGGTGCCGGCGCGGGAGGGGCTGCACTTCCGGGTCACCAGCGAGCGGGCCACCGGCGAACGGGCGATCAGCGTTTGGGGCCGCGGCGCGGTGGCTCCGAGGGCAAAGCGGGGTGGCGTAACTCAAGTGTCATGGCAGAAAAAGCCACTGAGTTGGCACGTAATGCTGCTGAACATCGCGTGCCGCCCGGGGCCTTGCTCTTCTCCGCCGTGGCGATCACGGTGCTGCTCGGCACCGCGCTGGTCACCGATATGATGCCCGCCTCCGCGGTGGACGTGGTGCTCTACCTGGTCATGCTGCTGCTTTTGCTCGGGGTAGCAAACCATTCCCGGGTGGCCTGGGTGTTTTTCCTCGCCTGTGAGGCAGGTATCGCGCTGCTCTATCTCTTGCTGGCAACCACGGGGGCAACCGCGGCCATGTACCCGGCGGGGATCTCGGTGCTGGTGGTCTTGGCTATTACCGCGCCGCATGTGCGCTTGTGGGTGACGGAAGGCCGGGCCGAACCCGTGGTGGACCTGCCCACTCCTATTTTGTAGCGCACTCGCGGCCGGGGCGGCGCGGCGGAAAGCGCGTGCGCACGAAGGTGAGGCGGCGGGCCCGTGCGGCGTCGTCGTACTTCCACGCGCAAGCGCCGGTGGAGTACCTCACAGCGCTGGTAAAGCTTTGACCGGTATAGGTGCTACGGGTATGATAGAGCGTTGTTGTCCATACCATCGGCGCGATGCTTATTCCCACTCGTCGCGCGCTGTGAAGGGCACATCTAACTTTTGACCGTTACGGTTTCGCCCGCCACCACGGCGGATGTTCGGAACCAATATCAGAAACGAAGGCTACGCACGTGCGCACGTACACTCCTAAGCCCGGCGACATTGAGAAGAAGTGGTACATCATTGACGCCACCGATGTTGTCCTCGGGCGCTTGGCAGCTCAGGTTGCCGCCCTGCTCCGTGGGAAGCACAAACCGAATTTTGCTCCTCACATGGATACCGGCGATTTCGTTATTATCACGAATGCGAGCAAGGTGACCCTCACGGGAAGCAAGGCAACGCAGAAGATGGCTTACCGGCATTCCGGTTACCCGGGGGGCCTCAAGGCTACCTCGTACGCCGAACTCCTTGCCTCGAATCCCGAGCAGGCCGTTATTAAGGCGGTGCGCGGCATGCTTCCGCACACGTCTCTCGGACGCCAGCAGCTGAAGAAGCTGAAGGTTTTCGCCGGCGCTGAGCATCCGCACGGAGCTCAGAAGCCCGAACCTTACGAGCTGAAGAAGATCGCCCAATAAGCGAGTCGCGTTCGGCCGCTTTTTTCGGAACAGGATTTACATCAATGTCAGAAACTCATGTTGACACCCAGGTGGAGGAGGAGTTCAGCGGCTCCTACACCACGGAGACCGAAACCGCTAAGGTTGGTCAGGGTGTATCCGCCGCTGTCCCGGGTCAGGCACTCGGCCGCCGCAAGGAAGCCGTTGCCCGCGTCCGGCTCGTCCCCGGCTCGGGGGAATGGAAGGTAAACGGTCGAGACCTGGCCGATTACTTCCCCAATAAGCTCCATCAGCAGCTCGTGAAGTCCCCCTTCACCCTGCTTGATCTCGAAGGCCGTTTCGACGTCATCGCCCGTATCAACGGCGGCGGCACGTCCGGCCAGGCCGGTGCGCTGCGTCTTGGCATCGCCCGCGCCCTCAATGAAATTGACCGCGAAGCGAATCGCCCGGCCCTCAAGAAGGCCGGCTACCTCACCCGCGATGCTCGCGCGGTGGAACGCAAGAAGGCCGGCCTGAAGAAGGCCCGCAAGGCTTCGCAGTTCTCCAAGCGTTAAGCTGTGGCGCTATGCCCCTAGCTGGGCGCCGCGCTCGCGTCTTACAAGGGAGGTCCCGATCCGGGGCCTCCCTTGTTGCATGTGGCGTGGGTGCTTATGCTCCCTACTGGCGCGCGGGCTCTAGCGATTCTCCTAGACACATAATGCAACTCTAGCTACATAATTAATTGGATTACATGTCGTGGGGTTGCATTGTGTGGTGGGTGTTGTCGTGGGGTTGCATCCTGTGCTCGGCTGCATTCAACCGTCCACTCCGCGTTCCTTTTTCCGCCAGCCGGCCGCGCGCGTTACAGTAGAACACAGCGCACCCGCGGTGCCAGCAGCAGCCGGCAGTAACTATCGGCTCCACGCCGGGCTGTCCATAGCGGCCGCCGCCGCGGGCGAGGTCAGAATATGAGGGAAGAACAACACGGCGCGGCCTGGCCGCGCCCCAGCGAAAGGCTGAGCAATGCCACGACTTTTTGGAACAGACGGCGTTCGCGGACTCGCAAACCGCGCTCTCACGGCGGATCTCGCGGTGAAATTGGGTGAAGCCGCAGCTCGGGTTCTCACCCGCGAATTCGATGGGGAAGGCCGACCGCGTGCGGTTATTGGCCAGGATTCTCGTGTCTCGGGCGGGATGCTCTCGCAGGCCGTGGCTGCCGGGCTAGCTGGGGCCGGGGTGGATGTGGAACATGTGGATGTTATCCCCACCCCCGGTATCGCTTTCCTCACCGCGGAAGGTGGCTATGACCTGGGCGTGATGATCTCCGCGTCCCACAACCCCATGCAGGACAACGGCATTAAATTCTTCGCCAAGGGCGGCTTCAAACTCGAGGACAGCCTCGAGGACGAAATCGAAGAACTCCTCGGCACGGATTGGGGCCGCCCCACCGGCGCCGGTATTGGTCGCATTAGCGATACCGCAGAATTTGGGGATCGGCTCTATCTGGACCACCTGACCACCGCGATCACCACCCGCTTGGATGGCCTGACCATCGTCACCGATTGCGCGAACGGCGCGACTTCCGCCATCGCTCCCGAGGCCCTGCGCCGCGCCGGAGCGAAGGTTATTGTTATTAATGCGGATCCCTCCGGCTACAACATCAACGACGGTTGCGGCTCAACGCACCCGGAGGCTCTCCAGCGCGCGGTCGTGGATAACGGCGCTGATTTCGGGGTGGCTTTCGACGGCGACGCAGACCGCTGCCTCGCGGTCGATCATGAAGGTGAGCTCGTGGATGGCGATCAAATCATGGCTATCCTCGCTCTCGCCCTTAAAGAGGCCGGCAAACTCGCAAAGGACACCCTCGTTGTCACGGTCATGTCCAATCTGGGCCTGCTGCTCGCGATGAAGGAGCACGGCGTGCGCACGGTCCAAACCGGGGTGGGGGACCGCTACGTCCTTGAGGAGATGCGCCGCGGGGGCTACAGCCTGGGCGGCGAACAATCCGGTCACGTCATTTCCCTCGCCAAGGCCACCACCGGCGACGGCTCGCTCACCAGCTTGCTGCTGGCCCAGCAGGTCGCGGCCTCGGGGCGCAGCCTGCGCGAACTCGCCAGCGTTGTCACCCGCCTCCCGCAAATTCTCGTGAATGTGCCCAATGTTGATAAAGCCGCGGCTTCGACGAACGAGCAGGTTCAGCGCGCGGTGCGCGAGGCGGAGGAACGCCTGGGGGAGACCGGCCGGGTGCTGCTGCGCCCCTCGGGCACCGAACCGCTGGTGCGCGTTATGGTCGAAGCTGCCACCCAGGAGGAGGCGGACGCCGTGGCCCACGAACTCGCGGATGTGGTGGCCACGAACCTCGCGCTATAACTTACGCAAGTGAATGCGCTGCACCCGGTGGTCGGCACCCTTGCAGAGCATGATATCGGCGCGCTCACGGGTGGGCTGGATATTTTCCAACAGATTGGGAAGGTTGATGGCGTTCCAGATCTCGAGGGAACGGGCCCGCAATTCTTCGTCCGGCATATGGGCGAATTGGTGGAAATAGGCGCCGGGCAGGTTAAAGGCGACGTCGCGCAATTTGAAAATACGCGAGAGATACCAGGTTTCTAGATCCTCGGGGGAGGCATCTACGTAAATCGAGACGTCGAAGAAATCGGAGACCGCGGTGAGGTTCCCGGTGTAGAAAGCAGGATCCGTGGGGGTGAGGCGCGCCGGAGAACCGGCTGGAGAACCGGCCGGGCAGCCGGATAGTTTTCCGGCCCCGGTGCGCCCACCTGCGGCAAGCAGCGGCGGCTGGAGCACATTAAGCCCTTCCAGGATGAGAATATCCGGGTGGGCCACCACCTGGTGCTGGCCGGGCACAATATCGTAAATCACGTGGTCGTAGCGGGGAACTTCCACGCGCTCTTCCCCGGATTTGACCCGCCGCAGAAAATCGAGAAGGGCGGCGTGATCATAGGATTCCGGGAAGCCTTTGCGGTCCATGAGGCCACGTTCGGCCAGCACCGCATTGGGGTAGAGGAAGCCGTCGGTGGTCACCAGATCCACGCGGGGAGTGTAGGGCCAGCGGCGCAGGAGCTCTTGGAGCAGACGCGCCGTCGTCGATTTCCCTACCGCAACCGACCCGGCAATCCCGATCACAAAAGGCGTGCGCTGTTCCCGCAAGCCCAAAAAATCGGAAGTTTTGCGGTGGAGATCGCCGATTTCCTGGGCGTACATTTGCAGCAACGCGGACAGCGGGCGGTAAATAGCGTCCGCTTCGGCTAGGTCAATCGGGTCGCCAAGAGCTTTTAGGTGGCGCACATCGGTGTGCGTGAGGGGGAGGGGCGCGTTTTTAGCAAGGGCGCTCCATTCGTCGTGCGTGAACGTGACGAGGTGACGGTTGGACTCCATGGGGCCAGCCTACTAGTTGGGCGCGCGGTTGCGCGGCCCGGTTGCGCGCCCCGTTTCGGCGGTCCGGTTGCGCGCCCCGTTTCGGCGGTCCGGCTGCGCGACCCGGTTCCGGGGGCGCTGCGCGCGTTACGATACCAGTATGTTGCGTACCTATGATGCCGCGACCGTGCGAGCCGCGGAAGAACCACTGCTGGCGGCCGGTGAGCCGCTTATGGCGCGGGCGGCCCGGGCGCTCGCGAATGCAGTTATCTGGGAGTTGCGCAGGCGTTCCATCCGTGTGAGCGGGACCCGCATCGCTATTTTCGCCGGGGCGGGTAATAACGGTGGGGATGCCCTCTACGCTGGCGCGTATCTGGCGCGGCGCGGGGCAGCCGTGGTGGCGGTGGCGCCGCTGGCGGCGTATCACCGGGAGGGAGCGGCGGCTCTCGAGCGGGCCGGCGGGAGCCTCATCCGCGAGGCGAGCGCGGCGCAGGCGGTGGGCGTTGCGCGGCGCAGCGCTGTCTGGGTGGACGGCTTGCTCGGCATCGGGGCGCGTGGGGCGGCCCGCGAACCCCTGGCATCGGTGCTGCGCGCGCTGGAAACCGAGCGTCTGGCCAGCCCGGTGGAGCCGCTCGTGGTGGCGGTGGATACTCCGTCGGGTATCGGGGTGGACGACGGCGCCCTCCCCGGCCCGTACCTCTCCGCCCACCTCACCGTAACCATGGGGGCGGCCAAAGCAGGTTTGGTGCTGGAGCCGGCGCGGCGGGCCGCGGGGCGCGTCGAGGTGGTGGAGCTCGGTTTCGGCCCGTACCTGGGCGAGCCGGCCGTACTGCAACTGGGCGATGCCGATGCGGCGGACCTGTGGCGGGTACCGGGCGCGGATGACCACAAATACACCCGCGGCGTGGTGGGAGTTGTGGCCGGTTCCGTGCAGTATCCGGGTGCGGGGTTATTAACGACGACGGCGGCGCTGGCAGCGGGACCCGGGATGGTACGGTACCTCGGCGAGAGTGCGGTAGCGGAGCTGATCATCGCCGAGCATCCGGAAGTGGTGGCTGCTGCGGGGCAGATCCAGGCCCTCACGGTTGGTTCGGGTGATCCTCCGGGGGCGCCGGCCCTGCTGCGGGCGGCGTTGAAAAATGAATCCCCGGTGGTGGTGGATGCCGGGGCTCTGCCCGAGCTTGGCCATATGGTGTGGCGTGAGGGCAAGGAGCTCGGCGAACACGTGGTGCTCACTCCGCACGCCGGGGAAGCGGCCACGCTGGCCGCTCAACTGGATCTTCGTAGCGCAGATGGCACTCCTTTCAGCCGCGCGGTGATTGAATCATGCCCGGTGGCGGCGGCGCGGGCGCTCGCGGCCCGAATGGGAGCGACGGTGGTGCTCAAGGGCGCCGTCGATGTGGTGGCCAGCCCGAGCGGACCGTGTTATGCCCAGGGCGGGGCGCCCGGGTGGCGCGCCGTGGCCGGCGCCGGAGATGTTCTAGCCGGGCTGATCGGTGCCCTGCTCGCGCAGTACGTTGGGAGTGAACAGCATGCTGGGTTTGCGCAGCACGCGGAACCCACCGGTGCTGCTCCCGACGGGCCCGGTGCGAGCGCCCTTGCCCCCGGGGCAGCTGCCCGCATCGCGGCCGCCGCCCTGCATGTGCATGCCCGCGCCGCCGCGCTCGCGGCCGGAACTCCTTTCGGGGCGGTGGGTACCAGCGCTCTCGGAGAACCCGCGCCGCTGCCAGGCCGGCCCATCACCGCAGCTCAGATTGCCGCGCGCATTCCGGAGGTCATCGGCCAGATCCTGGCCGGCGGCGCGTAGAATACAGGCACATCCGCGCCCCGCACCTTTCCGCCCCGGCCCGTTCCGCTCTCCAACAGGAAGAACACATGCTTAGCCTTGATCCCGCAGTTTTCACCTCTCGAGCTACCATCAGCCTGGGTGCGCTCGAACAGAACCTCACCCGGGTACGGGCTCATCTCACGGGCCAGAAAATCATGGCGGTTATTAAAGGAGATGCGTACGGCCACGGGTTGCTTCCCGCCGCGCGCGCCTTCGCGCGCGCGGGAGCGGACTACCTTGGGGTTGCCCAGCTTGCCGAAGCACTCGAGCTGGTGCGGGAATGGGGGGAGCTACCCGCGGAAGGCGAAGCGCTGGCCGGCCACCCGGCCCTGCCCCCGGTTTTCTCATGGATCTACACTCCCGATAGCGACCTCACCCCCGCGCTGAAAGCCGGAATTGAACTCTCGGTGGGGGATACCTGGATGATCGAGGCGGTGGCGCGGGCAGCTGCGGCTACCGGCCGCACGGCGCGGGTCCACTTGAGTGTGGATAGCGGGATGAGCCGCGAAGGTTTCAATGTGGAGGATATCCCGGCGGCCGCGCAGCTGCTGGCCAGCCACGAACAAGCCGGCCTCCTCAAGGTTGTTGGCATCTGGAGCCACCTGGCCTGCGCGGACGACCCGGAAAGCGATGCCACCGCCAGCCAAATCACCGCTTTCGACGAAGCCCGCAGCTTCGCCGCAAGCGCCGGCCTGGCCCCGCACCTGGCTCACCTGGCTGCCTCCAGCGGGGTTCTCTGGCACCCGGGAGCCCGCTACGATATGGTGCGCCCCGGCATTATTCTTTACGGACTCAGTCCCGAACCGCGCCGCACCCTGGCCTCCGACCTCGGGCTGCGCCCCGCCATGCGCCTAGAATCTGAGCTGCTTACCACCCGCCAGCTCTCCCACCGCGCCGGCGTTTCCTACGGGCACACGGCCGTTGTTGAGGACGGGGCCGTGCTCGGCGTCGTACCGCTGGGATACGCCGATGGTGTTCCGCGGGCACTATCAAATAAGGGCTATGTCACGGTCGGGGAGGGGGCCGCCGCCCAGCGCGCGCCCATGACCGGGCGGGTATGCATGGATCAGTTTGTGGTGCGCCTGGACGGGCCGCTGCCGGCCGGCACCCCGGTGGTGCTGTTCGGGGATCCGGCCCGTGGGGAAGTGAGCGCCGCGCAATGGGCGCTGGCCGGCGGCACGATTTCTTATGAGATTATTACCAGGGTTGCGGCCCGGGTCCCGCGCGTCTACGTGAAATAGGCACGCGCCCGAGGAATAAGCGCGTTACTTACGGTGCCCTGTGGCTTAGGGTGGCCTACGCCCGCGGCTGCGAAGCGACGTAGAATAGCACGGTGACTGAGAAGATCCTTATTGCGGACGCCGATGCGATGCACGCGGTGGGCCGTGCCCTCGGAAAGCTCCTGCGCGGCGGCGACCTCATCATGCTCAACGGGCCGCTGGGCGCCGGGAAAACCACAATGACCCGCGGGATCGCGGAAGGGATGAACGTGGGCGGGCGCGTAACTTCCCCGACCTTCGTTATTGCCAATGTGCACCGCGCGCGGGCGGGCGGTCCCGACCTCGTCCACGTGGATGCTTACCGCCTCACCTCCCTGGAAGAACTGGACGCCCTGGACCTGGATTCCTCCCTGGAAGAATCCGCCACCGTGGTGGAATGGGGCGAGGGCAAAACTGAAGTCCTCACAAATGACCGCCTCGATATAGATATTGATCGGCCCGTTGGCTCGGAAGCGGGTAGCGATGTGCTTGACCTGTACGTTGATTCGCCGCGCACCCTCACGCTGCGTGCCTCCGGCCCGCGTTCGCGCCAGCTCGCTGCCGACTTGCTCGCCTCGTACCACCAGGAGAATGCTTCATGAATATTTTGACCATTGATACCAGCGATCTGTCCGTGGTGGGCCTGGTTCGCGTGGATCGTTTCGGGAACGACGGCGCCACCGGGAACATCGCCACCTTGGCCCGCGAAGTTTCTGCGGATTCGCGCCACCATGCGGAAACCCTCACCCCGATGGTTGCCGCAGTGCTGAAGGCAGCCGGGGTGGACCGCGCGGACGCTATCGTGGCGGGAACCGGGCCCGGAGCATTCACCGGGTTGCGCGCCGGTCTCGTGACTGCCCGTACTCTTGCCTTTGCCTGGGATGTTCCGCTATACGGCGTCTCATCTCTGGAAGTGCGGGCCATGGGTGCGCTGCGCGAGGGTGCTGCCCGCGCCCTCGCGGTGATTGATGCCCGGCGTAAGGAACTTTACGTGTTGGCAGCCGAAGCGGTCGCGGGTGCTCCGGAAGCGGGTGCTGGCGCAGTGTCTGGTGCGACCTCGGAGGCGGCTGCCTGCGGTAAGGCACTCAGTGGCGCGCTGCGCGTGGTGGACGGCCCCCGGATTATCCGCCCGGCCGAGGTGCCGGAATTGCGCGGCGAACATACGAGCGTCGTCGTTTCCCATGAGGATATGTATCCGGAACTGAGCGGGGCACACGTGGTGGAATGCGAACCGGAGCTCATGGTGGCGCGCGCGGCGGCGAAGCTTGCCGCGGGTGAGGTGCTCGATACCGAACCGCAGTATTTGCGGCGCCCCGATATCGCGCAGGGGGTGGCCCAGCCGGCGGGCAGCGGTTACCTGGGCAGCTAGGCGCGGACGATGACGGCCAATATGCCGCGGCATTGGCGCGATCTGCCGGTGCGGCGGGTGGTAGCTGATGCGAGCTGGGCGCGCGACCTGGCGCGTTTCGATGCGGCGCAATTTGGAACGCGAGAATCCTGGCCGCGTGGAGCCTGGGAACAGGCGCTGCGGGCCAGCAGTGAAGTGTATCTGCTCTACACGGTGGAGCCTCCGCGGGAGGTAGCTGAGGTGTGCAATTCCGTTCCTTCCATTAATGCGCTAGATGATATGCATCCTCCTATCCTGGCAGCCGGTGGGGTGAGCCTGGGAGTGGAATCCGAAATTCTCACCCTCGCGGTCGCGGGGGCGGTGCGCGGGCAGGGCCTGGGCGGCGCGCTCTTGGATGACCTCATGACGCTCGCGCGTGATGCCGGTGGGGAAACCATGTTCCTGGAAGTGCGTTCGGAGGACCCGATTGCCACCGGGCTCTACGCTTCGCGCGGCTTTATCGCAGTGGGGCGGCGCCCGGGCTACTACCACGGGGCGGATGCCACGATTATGCGGTGCGCGCTGCGCGGCCATGCAGAAACCGGTGTTGGTGAGCAAGCCGGCGGCGGTGAGAGCGCGGCTCCCGATGCCGGTGAGGTATGAGCACTAACTGAGCAAGCTCTGAGTTAGCTCGTTGCGGCGTGGTGGGATTCGTATTGGCGTATAATCCTGGGCTTTTATCGCGCCAGAGAACTGAATTCCTGACTCAAGTGCGGGTGGTTACGCTTCGAGGGCTTGGAGTGCGATGGTACGGTTATGACGCACCACGGCCCGCACCTGGCTCTCCTCCCATTTCCGCATGCCTTGTTCGAGTGTTGCGCGGGCTTCGGGTGTGCATGCCACCCCGAACTCGTCGATAACGAAGAGGAGGATTTCTTCCAGGCAGGGCCGGAACCTGCGCCCGCCTACCGGGAAGTGGACATCGGCAATACGGGGAGTGCGTGCTTCGTTCTTGATGCGCCGGCGCGAGCGCCGGGAGTGGTGGCCGCCCAGGAGCAAAGCATGTGTCCATTCATCACGATGGGCATGTACCTGGATATGCGCGCAGGGGATATTCGAGCGTGGTGAGCGAATATAATCCCAGCGCACCAAGGGCTCTTTTCCATCTTTCCCACGGATCACCGAGAACGTTGACTGATTAACAGTAAGAAGACCGGCCTCTGGATCGAGGAAAACCACGTAATCGAAACGGACAATGAGGAAACGATCAACGTAAATACTTCCCAACAGTCTTTTTGACGGAAGGGTTCCCTTTGTGCCTTCTTGTTTTACCAATGAAAAACCGGGATCGATCAGCTCCCCAATCAGCTGTAGATGCGAGGCGAACTCATTGGTTCGCTCATCCAAGTGTTCGCTCACCACGGTACATCTCCTCAAAGTAATCTAGGCCTTCCATCTCAATGTAGGCGTGAGTTTCTTTTGGACCGAGCTGGTAATTATCGGCCCGGAGGTCGAATTCTTCCCGGGTCATTCTGACCTCACGCAAGATTTCTTCCTTGCGCTCGAGAACCTCCTCCAGTGAGTTGTAAACACGGTCCGGAAAATACAAACGGTCCGGCTGCGCAGTCATATCTGTCACTCCCTTACTCCTATAGTTCCGGGTGGTTATCCCCGTCCTTCTCCGCCATTCTCGCATGGCATAGAGACACAAAAAAGAGCTAGCTATTTCCCTGTGGAAAAGGGTAGCGCGTGGCGATTTTGTGGATAACTTCTCGCCCATCGCTACCAACGATGCGGATGAGAGCGGACCCCGATGCCAGTGAGGAATAAGCGTTAAAGGAGTAAGATTAGCGGGCGTGAGTACAACAGTTTTGGGAATCGAAACCTCGTGCGATGAAACGGGGATCGGCATCGTACGTGACGGCGAATTGCTGGCGGATGTCACCGCCACCTCAATGGATGAATATGCCCGTTACGGCGGCATTATTCCCGAGATTGCTTCGCGTGCTCACCTCCAGCAAATGGTCCCCACCTTGAATGCCGCCCTGGAGAAAGCAGGTGTGGGGCTGCGCGACCTGGATGCCATTGCGGTGACCGCCGGCCCGGGACTTATCGGATCGCTCACCGTGGGGGTATCCGCGGCGAAATCCCTGGCCTTGGCGCTGGACATTCCGCTGTACGGAGTTAATCATATTATCGGGCACCTGGCGGTGGACCAGCTGGCCAGCGGGCCTTTCCCGGAGAGCTTTATTGGCCTGGTTGTTTCCGGTGGGCATTCGTCGATTCTGCACGTGCGTGATATTGCCGGAGATGTCACCGAGCTGGGTGGCACGCTGGATGATGCCGCCGGCGAAGCTTTCGATAAAGTGGGGCGCCTCCTCGGCCTGCCCTACCCGGGCGGCCCGCATATTGACCGGCTCTCGCGTACCGGTAACCGCGATGCCATCCGTTTCCCGCGCGGCCTGGAAGGCGGGAAGAACAAAGCTCGCCATCGTTATGATTTCTCCTTCTCCGGCCTGAAAACCGCGGTGGCTCGCTATATCGAGGGCCTGGAGGAACGCGGCGAAGAGGTCAATGTTCCCGATATTGCCGCTGGATTCACCGAAGCGATTACCGATACTCTCACCGATAAAGCCCTGCGCGCCTGCGAAGATAAAGGCTGTGACACCCTGGTGGTGGGTGGAGGATTCTCCGCAAATTCCCGGCTGCGGGAACTGGCCGCCCAGCGCGGAGCCGAACGCGGGATCACCGTGCGTATCCCGGCACTGCGCTACTGCACCGATAATGGCGCCATGATTGCGGCCCTCGGTTACAGTGTGGCGGTGAGCGGGCGGGCGCCGTCGGCCCTCGATATTACGGTGGACACGAATATGCCCCTCGACTTGGTAGCTTTCTAACTTTTTACCAGCCTTCGCGTTCGGCCACGATAGCCCGATGCTCGCCGAGGATCCGGGTGAGGATCACGGTGGCCTCGGCCTCCCCGGCGTTCTTGTGCAGCTGGAGTTGTTTGCGGAAGAGCGCCGGGTCAATATCGGTTCCGCGTTTTTTGATTTCGGCCCGCACCACGCCGCGTTTGCGCAGCTCGGCAGCCACGGTTTTGGCGTGCAGCGGGAGCACGTCCAGTATTTTGAAACGGGCGAGGAGCGGGGAGGCGACGGCGTCGCCACTTAGATACGCGAGCCCGGGCGAAATCGGAGCTAAATCAAAATCGCTACACACCTGGTCGAGGCCCCCGGCGCGCATGAGCGCCGGATCCGGCTCATACAGGTAGGCATCCAGAGGGCGGGCCGGCAGGGGAGCGGCCGACTGGCTCGGATCCCCGCGCCAGGTGCGGTAGTAGCCGACCAAGTTCCCGGGAGCGGGGCTGGCGGAAGTGGCGGAAGTGGTGCCGCGGTGCTGCCCGGCCTTTTCGGTGAGGATCGTGGCGCCGCGCCCCGGATCGCGCGTACCAAACCACGCCACCGCCTCCACGAGGTCCCCGTCCACGCTCACCCAATCGACAAACGCATCGGCGGGCAAATCCGCGTAGCGAATCCCGGGCCCGAGCTTAATACCGGTGACCCGAAACTCCCGCGCGAGCGCAATAGCGTCACTAAGAGCCGGCTGCCAGTGTTCCGAGTGTGAAATCCGCTTCCCCCGCGCATCACGCCGCGCCGGATCCAACCACAGCCCCTCCCGGTTGTCGTACTGCTCCAGCAGGGCGTACCCATCTGTTGGTACGACGGCGCAGCCGGCATTAGCCTGCGCGAAATGAGCGGTGACCGGGTCGCGCTCCACTCCCAGAGCGGTTAAGCCGCCGTCCACAAAAGCTTGGCAATCCGCCCCGATCCCGCACCCGAAATCGAGCACGGAGGTGACCCCGGCACGCTGGAAGACCGAGGCGTGCTGGCGGGCCACGCTGGCACGGGTGGATTGCTGGAGGCCGGCGTCGGTGAAGAACATGCGCGCGGCACGTTCCCCGAATTTTGCGCGGGCGGCATCACGCAAGCGGGTCTGAGTGAGAACAGCGGAGCTTTGCGCGGGGCTCAGGCCGCGTTCACGCAGCTCAGTGGAAAGTTTGAAAGCGTCGGCCACGTTGTGGGCCGGCATGGTGGCCAGGAGGGCCTGCCCGGCGGGGGAGGTGAGCCAGTGGGCGACGTCGAGCTGTTCCACGCTCCTAGCCTAGCGTGCCCGGGGAGGTGGAACCTAACGTGCTTGGGAGGTGAAACCTGGCCAGACCAGCCCGCACCTGGCACACTATGTGATATGGCTAATATTCCGACATTGACATTGAACGACGGACACACCATCCCGCAGCTCGGCTTCGGCGTTTTCCTGGTGGAGCCGCAGGAGGCGCAGCGCGTGGTGAGCGAGGCGCTGGCCACCGGGTATCGGCATATTGACACCGCAGCCATTTACGGCAATGAAGCTGAGGTGGGGCGCGCGCTTGCGGCCTCCGGTATCCCGCGCGAGGAGCTGTTTATCACCACGAAGCTGTGGAATGACCGGCAGGCCGATGCTCCGGCCGCGCTGGCGCAATCTTTGGACAAGCTCGGGCTTGATTACGTGGATCTCTATCTCATTCACTGGCCGGCACCCCAGCAGGGACTGTACGGGGAGGCATGGAAAGATCTGGTGAGCTTCCGGGAGGCCGGGCTGGTTCGTTCGGTGGGCGTATCCAATTTCCAACCTGCGCATCTCAATCGCATCCTGGCCGATGGCGGCGTCGTACCGGTCGTGAACCAAGTTGAGCTGCACCCGCGTTTCCAGCAACGCGACGTTTCCCAGTATTGCGCCGCGCGCGACATCAAGATTGAGGCGTGGGGGCCGCTGGGGCAGTCCAAGTACGGGCTTGATGAGCTGGGGCCGATTGCGGCCGCGGCTCGCGCGTACGGGAAAACGGCCGCGCAGGTGACGCTGCGCTGGCATCTGCAAAGTGGGCATATCGTTTTCCCGAAAACCACCCACCGGGCGCGCATGGAAGAGAATATCGATATCTTCGATTTTGAGCTCAGTGCCGCGGAAATGCGGGCGATTGCCGGGCTGGATGCCGGGGAAGCCGGGCGGGTGAGCTCTCACCCTGATGAGGTGAACTAAGCGCGCGTGCGAGAAACTTCGCTTTTCGCAAATCCTTAGCACTCACCTTGACTGAGTGCTAAGTGCGGCTTACCTTTAATAGCGGACGTAGTTCATGCTACGGCTTGTGCTTAGTGCGGGCCCGGCCCCCGCGACGGCGGGTCCCGGTTCTGAGCGCGTTTGTAGTGCACGAGTTGAGAAGTAAGGAGGAGCCGCATGTCGGTCTCCATTAAGCCGCTTGAGGATCGCGTTGTTATCCGCCAGGCAGAAGCAGAAACGACCACCGCTTCCGGTCTGATCGTTCCCGATACCGCTTCGGAAAAGCCCCAGGAGGGCACCGTGCTGGCGGTGGGTCCGGGTCGTATTGATGACAAGGGCAACCGCGTCCCCATGGATGTCAAGGTGGGGGACGTTGTGGTGTACTCCCGCTACGGAGGCACCGAAGTCAAGTACGGCGGGGATGAATTCATCATCCTCTCCGCGCGTGACGTGCTCGCCGTGGTGGAAAAGTAACATCACCTAGGCAGCGCCGTTTTTGCGGCAACTAGTAGCGCCGCGATTCGGCGGCAGCGTAGTACGTGGTGGGGCTGGCTCTCTCGGGCCGGCCCCACCACGTTTTTGCATACACTTGTGTTCAACATGTTGCATAAACGTTCTACGGGGGTGTGATGGATAGCGTTCCAAACGAAGAAGGATTCGATGCTCAGGCGGATGTTGGGCAGGTGTTGATCTACTACAACCCTGATAGCGCTGCTGATATTGAGGTGCGCCTCGAAGGGGAAACAGTCTGGTTGACTCAAGCACAGATGGCAGAGTTGTTTCAGTCCTCGAAATCCAATCTCAGTGAGCACATCAAGCATATTTTCGAAGAAGGTGAACTGGACGAAGAATCAGTTGTTCGGAAATTCCGAACAACTGCCGCTGACGGTAAACGCTACCTGGTCGCCCACTACAACCTCGACATGATTATTTCGTTGGGTTACCGGGTGAAATCCAAGACGGCAACCAAGTTTCGCAGGTGGGCAACTGAGCGGCTGAAAGAGTATCTGGTCAAGGGCTTTGTTCTTGATGATCAGCGGTTGAAAAACTTTGGTGGTGGCGCCTACTGGCGTGAGCTGCTGGAGCGCATTCGGGACATTCGCTCGTCAGAAAAGGTGATGTACCGGCAAGTGCTTGACCTGTAGGCCACGAGTGTTGATTATGACCCGCGTAGTGCTGAGTCAGTTGCGTTTTTTAAAATGGTGCAAAACAAACTTCATTACGCTGTGCATGGGCACACTGCTGCTGAGGTGATCTATGAACGTGCTGATGCCACTCAGCCGTTCATGGGGCTAACTACGTTCAAAGGTGACTTGCCGATATTATCCGAGGTCAAAATCGCGAAGAATTACCTGAGTGAAGATGAGCTTAAAATCTTGAACAGGTTGGTGTCGGGTTATTTTGATTTCGCTGAAGTCCAGGCAATGAGCCACAATCCGATGCGTATGGCCGACTATGTCGAGCATCTCGACAAACTTTTGGCCGCTACCGGCAAACCAGTGCTCTGTGGCGCTGGAAAGATCAGTCACCAGCAAGCCGTGGATAAAGCGATCAGCGAGTACCGCAAATTCCAAACTCAGACTCTATCTCCGGTTGAGAAAGACTATCTTAGAGCGATCAAGGAGATTGAGGGTGAGGCAAAACAAGCCTCCAGGGGCGACTAGCTAATGGCGTGTGAAAGAAATGCTGATGTAATGCTTGGAGCCTAAATTGAGGCGCCAATAGGTGGCAGTTTGGTTGTGACGGAACGCGGCGAGGAGCGGGCGCAAGTTTTGAATCTGGACAGGGTGTGCATTCCGGACCGTTCGGGCCGTCAAGTGTGCGTCAGGAACAGAAAATTAGCGGAAAACTGTCCGTCGCGCACACTTTGCACATGCGTCGAGTGAAGGGATAGCTATGGTTCGTGTTTCTCCGGATCCGGATTGGACGCCGGTGCCTTTCCACCGGTCATGGAGCGGGCACCTCATTGTCGGCACGCTGACCGCGATAGGTATTGTGATTGCGCTGGCGCTGAGCAGGTTGTTCCTCTCTCATCAGGTGAATTTTTTCGCTCTGCTGCTCATTGTTGTGCTGAGCACCGTGGCTGTTGAGTTTCTTTCGACTATCCCGCACCTGTGGCAACAGCAAAGGTACCATCACCCCCACCCGGGAGGATGGCTTCCTCCGCTGAGCCGGATTGCATTCTTCGCAGGGGTCTATTTTCTTGTCGCGCTCGCACTGACGTGGGACTCTCGGCAGGCACTCATCTGTGGTGGTGTGGCTACCGCGGTCGCGATTATTGAGGTGATCGGGATACGGCAGTGGAAATCCGGCTTGACCATAGCGGAGGAGAGAGAAGCCACGCTGGCAGCCAAGAAAGCGCTTGAGGACATAGCTATAGAACTGCGCATAGAGCGGCGGGAGATAGCTCGGCGCAGAGCGGCCGAGCGCCGCAAGCGGCTCGGTTTACCGGAGGACACCAGTCCGATTATCACGGTAAAGCCGGGTGGTTTTGAATTCCGGCCGCACCGCGTTAACTTTATTCCGCCGCGTGCCGAGCCCGACGCCGCGGGGCAGCCTGATGCGCACTCAGATCCGCACTCTCAAGAGGACCGGGGCTAGCTCGACAGTTAATTGCGGCGCAGCTGGGCTCCCGGCCAGCCGATCCCAGATCAGCTACGCACAAGTCTCACAGTGCATTCCGGACCGTTCGGGCCGTCAAGTGTGCGTCAGGAACAGAAAATTAGCGGAAAACTGTCAGCCACGTCCACTTTGTTTCTAGCTGAACGTGAGGGAAGGGGAGACCCCGGATAATCCGGGGCCTCCCCTTCCGTTTGTCATGGGTGGGATACCGGCCGGTGGGCCAGCATCCCGCACAAGGAGCTAGTTGTTAACGGGCTGCTAACAGTGTTGTGTCAGCGATAGATCATTGGCGGAGCATTGGCGTATCAACGCCATCACCATCCCAATCGCCCACGAGCAGCTGGTCGCCGGGATTTCCGTACGCCAGCGCCACATCAGCATTGCCGCTCTTGAGTGAGTTTGCTAGGAATACCTGGTTGCCGCGGTGCACCGCGAAGGTATCCACGCCATCGCCATCCCAGTCACCTACCAAGACTCGGTCACCGATCCGGCCATAGGAGAAGCTCATCTCAGCCTTACCGCCCGTGAGCGAGTTAGTCACGAAGAACTGATTGCCACGCTGGACCGCGAAGCTGACCTTCCCGTCACCGTCAAAATCACCGCTGACCAAGGTATCGCCGTCGCGCCCGAAGCTCACGGTTGCATCAGCTGCACCCGAACGAATCGAGTTGAGAACGAAGATCTGGTTGCCGCGCCGGACAGCGAAGGTATCCTTACCATCGCCATCCCAGTCACCGACCGCGATAGTGTCATCAGCGCGCCCGAAGGAGATCACCTCATCTGCGATTCCACCGGCGAGGCTGTTCTTGATGTAGATCTGGTTGCCGCGGCGGACAGCCAAGGTTTGCTGACCATCACCATTCCAATCCCCGGCCAGGACTTCGTCACCGGCTCGCCCGTAGGAGAAGGCCGGCTCGGCTGCCCCGGACTTCCAATCATTGGACAGGTAGAACGTATTACCGGTGTTACCCGGTTTTTCCGGAACATCAGTTGCGCTCGGGCTAGGCACCAGAGTCGGGTCAGGCGCCGGAGTCGGGTCAGGGGACACCGTGGGAGTCGGCTGCACCGTTGGATCCGGCTTTTCTGTAGGAGCTGGCTTCACTGTCGGCGTCGGCTGAGCCGTAGGCGTTGGCGGCACCGGGGGAGTGGGCGTAGCCGAGGGAACAGGCTGTGCCGAAGGTGCCGGTTTCTCGGTAGGCGTCGTCGTTACTGAAGGAACAGGTTTCGGATCGGGTTGCGCAATCCCTGCTGATTGCTCAAACCCAGCCAGGGTGAATTTCGCTTGCTTGATATACGCAAGATCGGTGCGTACATCGTACCCGCGCCCGGCTGTTCCCTTCCACGAATGTGAAAAGTCTTTATCCCAGTGACCGTAGGAATGCATGATAAACGTGCCATCGGGCAGCGTTGTGACACCCGTATATCCGGTATCCCCGCCGTAACGGTTATTCGACCAGTCCCGCTCCAGGAGAATGCGATACTGCCCTGCACGCTGGTTCATCAAATCATCAAAAGTACCGACCCAGGCCACCCAGTTGCCGGCTTTCCAGTCACTAGCCCCATCGTGGCGCCCGTTCCCGTTGAGGTCGTAGCGGATTTCCCGCATCGGAACCACCACGCGGCCCGAAACGGGATCATATGTCGGCTTATGCCGTTCTCCGGCGAGGGAACCGGGAAGCTCGACCGGCTGTGACCACGTCTTCCCCTCATCCTTCGACACAATCATCGTGGGGAGATGTGCGTGGGACTGGCTGCGCGCCAAACCCACGATTTGCTTGCCATCGGGAGAACGGAACATTCCGATCTCACACATCTGATGGGACTTTTCAATATCCCGGTATTCCGCAAGATAAGGAACCGGATCAGACCACTTCTCAACACCGTTCTCGAAGGTCAGGTAGGTCTTGTAATTGACGAAACTGTAGTCGTGGTACACGCCCATCCATTTTTGAATCGGCTGACCTGCGTCGTCACGCAGCTGCACCAGTGATGCCATGGCCACAATCGCGGCGTTGTCCTTCCCGTCGTGCTGACGTACCGGGTGGAAATTCTTGTATTCGCTCCACGTCTCGCCATTGTCATCCGAATAGGAGGTATTCCACCCGTAACGATTGCCGGCATTATCAACGCCCCAGCCCGGGTTAGCGGTGATGAGCACGAGGCGCTCCGAGCCGTCCTCCCGGATCAGGGAATACAGCGTGGGAGTCTCCTGCGAACCGGTCCACGACTTCGGGGTATCGGTTTTCTCTGTCCAGGTGGCTCCCTGGTCATCAGAGACCATCATGACCAGCGGGCCTTTACCGTGCCCGGCCGGGAAAGCGGAGATCAAGCGCCCCGTTTTCGTTTGAACCACATCGGGTTGGCCCAAGTACTGGCGGTTACCACCCGGCTGGCGCATAACGGTGCTCACGTTATCGGCACTAAGTTTGTATTCGGGAATGGTATTGCGCAGCGGTAGCTGAGCTTGCGCAGGTTCATCTTGATCCGGCTGATCTGGAACCGGCTTACCCGGATCTGGATTTTCTTGGCCGGAATTCTGCGGCCGCTCCTTGTCATAAAGGGCCTTCACATCAGCCGCGCTCAGCGCAGAGTTGTAAACCGCCAGTTCATCAATGGCGCCGGTGAAACCCGTTCCACCAATGATGTCCGCTGGGATGAGGGCGCGGTGGTTCTTCGTCCAGGCATTTGTATCAACGGCTTGCCCGTTGACATACATCGTCATGCCAGCGGATTTCGACTGCGTCCACGCGACGTGATACCAGGTGCCACCGGAAAAATCGTATTTGAAGGTGAGAACATCACCGCTTCGCTGACCTACATGGAATCCAGCTTGGCGGCCGGCAGCTAATTTGAGATCAAAAGAAAAATTCTTCTCTTTATCCATGAGGACTGATGAGCGCTCACGCGGCGCGGCATCCGAGCGCACCCAGTAGCTCACCGACCACGGGTCGTTCTCACCAATCGAGATCGGCTGGGAAAAGCTCAGGCCCTTACCGTTTTCGACCCGCAGGGCTGTGCCGGATACGCCGGCCACCAGCGGCGCCTGTGCCTGATCTGGATTGCGTTGGCCCGCAGAATCCGCGAGGTCGGTATTGAAGGAGTATTTATGAATCGGGGCTGCTCCCTCGGCCTCCTCCGCCGCGTGCGCGACGAGCGTGCCCCCGGCTGGCAAGGCGAGCAGGAACGCGCTTGCGCATGATATGAATCTATATAACCGTTTCACCAGTCTTCACTTTCGATGGATTGCTATATGTGGAGCACCTAGCATCGGCAGCGCTGCCGATGCTCCCAACTGGGTTGGGGTACTCCGTCTACAAGATGACCGGTCCTTGTTGTGAACATTCTAGGAGGTCTACGCCCAGGTGCAAGCGTTTTATGGACTTTAAGTCTGACAACTATTTGTGAAGTGAGTTACACGGCGTGTGTGTGGTGGTACTCAGAAACCAGGTTTGTACGCGCCTCGTACGCGCTGCAGCGGCGTTGGCGAGCAAGTTTCCGGATGCCCGTAACTAAATTTGTCTGACCTGCGCAAATATGCGGCTTTTAAGGGTGTTGGCTCTTTTCTTGGAGCCACCGGCGCAGTACTTTAACTTCCATGTGCGGAATTGTTGGGTACGCGGGCCCGCGCTCGCGAGCAGAACAGGGAAGAACAAACAGCGGTACACAGCGCGCCCTTCAGGTGGTCCTCGAAGGCTTAGCCCGCCTGGAATACCGCGGCTACGACTCGGCCGGGGTAGCGGTGGCGGGGCCGGAAGGCCTGCGTGCGGTCAAGCGTGCCGGGCGCCTCGATAACCTGCGCCACGCCCTTAGCGATACTCCCTTGCCACCCGCGCAGGTGGCCATCGGGCACACCCGTTGGGCCACTCACGGTTCGCCCTCCGATACCAACGCCCATCCCCATGTCTCTTTTGACGGGCGGGTTGCTATCGTCCATAACGGAATTATCGAAAACTACCGCGAACTCGCCCAGGCGCTCGCGGCGGACGGTATCACTCCCATCTCCGATACCGATTCGGAAATCGCGGCGCATATCCTCGCCCAGCAGCTGGCCGCGGTAGAGGCGACGGCCGCGGTAGAGGCGACGGCCGCGGTAGAGGCGACGGCCGCGGAGCCCACCACCGGCGCCACAGATTCAGGCTCGGCCCTCTTCCGCGCCATGCTCGCCACCGCGAATATTATTGACGGCTCCTTCACCCTTGTTGCTATCGACCGCGACCGCCCCGATACCGTGGTGGCGGCCCGGCGTAATTCCCCGCTGGTGATCGGCCTGGGAGAAGGGGAGAACTACCTGGGCAGCGATGTGGCCGCTTTTATCTCCGAAACCCAGCGCGCTCTGGAAGTGCCCCAAGATACCGTGGTGGAAATCAGCGCGGATACGGTGCGCCTCCTCGGTTTTGACGGCTCGCCGCGCGCGGGCCGGGAATTTACGGTGGATTGGGATGCTTCGGCAGCGGTCAAGGGTGGATACGCCACTTTCATGGACAAAGAGATCCACGAGCAGCCGCGCGCCGTCGCCGATACGCTACGCGGGCGCGTGGTCAACGATTCTCTTCAATTGGACGAGATGCGCATTAGTGAATCTGTGCTGCGCACCATCGATAAAATTATTGTTATTGCCGCGGGTACCGCTTCTTATGCTGGGCAGGTGGCCCGCTACGCCATTGAGCATTGGTGCCGTATCCCGGTGGAGGTGGAGCTCGCCTCCGAATTCCGCTACCGCGACCCGGTGGTGGGGGAGAAGACGCTCGTCGTCGCGATCTCGCAATCCGGGGAAACGATGGACACGATTATGGCGGTGCGCCACGCGCGCGAGCAGGGCTCGAAAGTCCTTGCCATCGTGAACACGTACGGCTCGACCATCGCGCGCGAATCCGACGCGGTGCTTTACACCCACGCCGGCCCCGAAATTGCGGTGGCTTCCACCAAGGCCTTCGTTGCCCAAATCACCGCCTCCTACCTGCTTGGACTCTACCTGTCCCAGATTCGCGGCAATAAATTCCGCGATGAAATCACCGGCTACCTCGACGAACTCGAACGCATGCCGGCGCGCATGGAAAAAATGCTCGCCCAGGAACCGCAGATCCGCGCCCTGGCCCGCGAGCTCAAGGGCGAAAACTCGGTGCTTTTCCTCGGCCGGCACGTCGGCTTCCCCATCGCGCTCGAAGGCGCCCTCAAACTCAAAGAAATTGCCTACGTGCACGCCGAAGGTTTCGCCGCTGGGGAACTCAAGCACGGCCCCATTGCGCTCGTGACCGAAGATCTGCCTATTTTCGTGATCGTCCCGACCCCGCGCCGCCCCGAGTTGCACGCGAAAACGCTCTCGAATCTGCAAGAGGTCCGTTCGCGCGGGGCACGAACCATTGTGGTTGCGGAGGAGGGCGACGACGCCGTGCGCGATTTCGCCACCTCGGTATTCTGGGCACCCCGCGGCACGCCCACCCTCATGATGCCGCTCGTCACCGTGATCCCCCTGCAGATCTTCGCCTCGGAGATGGCGGCGGTGCGCGGCTATGACGTGGATAAACCGCGCAACCTGGCTAAATCGGTGACGGTCGAATAGCTGGAACGGCGGGTGGCCGGTTGCGCGCCAGCTCCGGCCAAGGGCCGGCGCGCTCGCGGCTTCCCGCCGGCCCCGGCCACCCGGCGCTCACTTTCCAGTCACATTCACTTGGCCGGGCGTTAACCCGCGCTTCGTAGGGTGGCGGTGTCCTATTTCCCTCGGATGAAGGAACACCATGACCATATTCTCCCTTCGGCGTATGACCGCGTTCGGTGCGGTCGCGGTACTGGGCGCCGGCGTGCTCACCACGCCGGCTCATGCAGCGCCAGCCGACCACGTCACCATTGACATCGCGGCGATCTCCGATTTCCACGGCCATATCGAGAATGCGGCTGCCCTCGATTACCAGATTGATGAGCTGCGCAAGGCCAATCCGAATACCCTCTTCGTGGGCAACGGGGATCTGGTGGGCGGCTCCGCCTACGTTTCTTCGATCGCCAATGACCAGCCCACCCTCGATATTCTCAACGCCATGAAGCTCGACCTTTCCGGGGCGGGCAATCACGAATTCGACCAGGGCGTCAAGGATTTCGAGAACCGCATCGTACCGGCCTCCGAATTCCCGTGGACTTTGGCGAGTGTGGGCGGTATCGATACGGAAAAAATCGCTCCCTACACCGCTAAGACGGTTGGCGGAGTGCGGGTGGCTTTCGTTTCCGGTGTGACTGACGAGCTCAATACCCTGGTGTCTCCCACCGCGATTACCGGCTTGGATATTAAGGATCCCGTCAAGGCTGTGGATGCCCAGGCCGCGCTGCTCAAGGATGGGGACGAAAGCAACGGGGAGGCGGATATCGTCGTCGCCCTGATGCACGCCAATAATGCGGTAGCGGCAACGCTCGGAAGCGATGTGGACGCCGTCGTCGCCGGTCACACGCACCTCGCCGTGGATAGCGTGACCACGCCTTCGGGCGCGCCGGTTCTGGAAGTGGGCGAATACGGGCGCATGTACGGCCGTTACACTTTTGTGTACGACGCCGCAGCTAAGAAGCTCGTGAGTGCTCAGGCCGCCAATATTGCGATTGACTACAAGAACCCCGAGGTCCCCAAGTCAGCCGATATCGACAAGATGTACCAGGCTGCCGAAGTGAAAGCCAAGGAATTGGGCGCTCAGCAGATCGGGACCATTGAGGGAATCGCGAACCGTGGCACCAATAACGGGAACGATACCGGGGCGAACCGCGGGACCGAATCCTCGGCCGGCAATATGATCGCGGAAGCTTTCTACCAGTACTCTCAAGGCATGGAGAAAAAGGCCGATTTCGGCATTATTAACCCGGGCGGGATCCGTGCGGATCTAGACCCCAACGGGGACGGCATCGTCACCCTGGAGGAGTCCTACACGGTGCAGCCGTTCGGGAACTCCTATGCCACCGTGGATCTGACCGAAGCGCAGATCTACACCATGCTCGAACAGCAGTGGAATGACAAGGAAGGCGCCTCGCGGCCCATGCTGCGCCTCGGGCTCTCCTACAATATGCATTACGTTTTCGACGCCGCGGCGGATGCCACCCCGGGCCAGCGTGTCAAGGCCGTCTACATCAACGGTGAGAAACTGGATCGGGAGGGTAAGAAGGTCTATACCGTGGCCTCCAACCAGTTCATCCTGGCCGGCGGTGACGGCTTCACGGTGCTGGGCGAAGGTAGCAATTACGCCGATACCGGGCTTATCGATAACGATGTATTCAACGCGTTCCTCAAGGCCAATCCCGGCTACCAGATCCGCTATAACCAGACCTCGGTGGGCATTACCGGGGAAGATGCCCTGCGGGCGGGTGCAAGCGCGGAGCTGAGCTTCTCCTCGCTGGCCCATACCTCTACCGAACCCAAGGGTGAGAAAGTCACCGTCTACCTCAACGGGGTGGAAGTTGGTAGCGCGGCGCTGGACACCACCGTCACTCCGGCTCTTGATAACACCGGCCGGGCCACCGTGCAGGTCGTGGTTCCAGCCGATGCGCCCGCGGATTCCGTGCTGCGCGTGGTGGCCGGGCCCACCGATGTGTCCTTCCAGGTGGCCGTTGCTCCCGCCGCGGTAACGCCGGATCCGGGTACTCCGGAACCGACGCAGCCGAGCAAGCCGGAACCGACGCAGCCGGAACAGCCCGCGAAGCCGGGTGCTGCGGCGGGCAACCGCTTCATCGCCACCAATAACTGGAACTCGGGAGCCGGCAGTATCGACACCGGCTACGGGCGTTCCGGGGAAGACTTCATTTACGGGGACTGGGATGGTGATGGCGTGGATAGCCTCGGCGTTGTGCGCGGTAACCAGTTCCTCCTGACTAACGGCTTCTCCGGGAACGCTACCGAGGTATTTGCTTTCGGGAAGGCCGGTGACCGGGTGCTCGTGGGGGATTGGAACGGCGACGGTCGAGACACCGTAGCCGTGGTGCGTGGAAACACCATTTACGCGGTGGATTCCCTGCGCGGCGGCGTGGCAGACCACGTCTTCACTTTCGGGCGCCACGGGGATACCTACCTGGCCGGCGATTTCAATGGCGACGGCCGTGACGAAGTAGCGGTCCAGCGCGGTAATACTTTCTTCGTGCAGGATTCTCTGGGAGGGGCGGCCTCGGCCACCTTCTCCTTCGGCCGTGCCTCGGATATCGCCCTGGTGGGTGATACTGATGGCGACGGAAAGGACACGATTGCGGTGGTCCGCGGTAACGCCTACTACCTGGCCGGGTCCTTGAGCTCCGGCCCCGCCAGCGCGGTGTACTCCTTCGGTAAGCACACCGATGCGCATCTCCTGGGTGACTGGAATGGCGACGGCGTAGATACTCCGGCCGTCCGCCGAGTCCGTTAAGGGGGCGCTCCCACGCTGCTAGCCCGCGGGCTGGCGTGGCTCCTAGGTGAGTCCGCCGGCCTGCGGGCTAGTTGTATATAAGCCGCGGGCACGCTCGTGAACTGGGAGTTTGCAGCTGTGCCCGGGGGCGGGGTACACGCGAGCTGTGTTGATTTTCGCGTGCCGGCCGCATTGGAGTTATCAGCTAGGCGCGATAACATGGGAAAATGGATTTCGTGAACGATTTTGCTCCTCTTGCTCTAACCTATGACGATGTGTTGCTTGTTCCGCAACCAACTGATGTTATTCCTTCCGAAGTCGATACCTCTTCCCACCTGACCCGCAATATTGTGCTGAAAACCCCCATGGCTTCCGCGGCTATGGATACGGTGACGGAGCGCGATATGGCTGTTGCGATGGCACGCCAGGGCGGTATTGGGATTATTCACCGTAATCTTTCCCCGGAAGATCAGGCCCAGCAGGTTCGCGAGGTTAAACGTTCCGAATCCGGTATGATCACCGATCCGGTGACCGTTGCTCCACATGCCACGATCGCCCAGCTTGATGCCCTGTGCGGGCAGTATCGAGTTTCCGGCCTTCCCGTGGTGGATGAGCAGAAGCATCTGCTCGGCATTATTACCAACCGTGATTTGCGTTTCGTTCCGGAAGATGAATATGCCACCACTCGGGTTGAGGATGTTATGACCCGCATGCCGCTGGTCACCGCACCCACGGGAGTGTCCCGCGCGGATGCGCGGGCGCTCCTCAAGAGCCACCGGATTGAAAAGCTGCCCCTTATTGATGAGGATGGGCGCCTCACCGGCCTCATCACCGTCAAAGATTTCGTTAAAACCCAGCAGTACCCCAATGCGTCGAAGGATTCCCAGGGGCGCCTCCTCGTGGGTGCGGGCGTTGGCTACCTGACCGATTCTTGGGAGCGGGCCGGGATGCTTGCCGATGCGGGTGTGGACGTGCTCGTGATCGATTCAGCGAACGGGGAAGCGAAGCTTGCCCTCGATATGATTCGCCGCCTGCGTGCCGATTCTGGTTTCGACGGCGTGGAGATTATCGGCGGAAATATTGCTACCCGCTCGGGTGCCCAGGCGTTGATCGACGCCGGCGTTGACGCGGTCAAGGTTGGGGTGGGCCCCGGGTCCATCTGCACCACCCGCGTGGTGGCCGGTGTGGGCGTGCCGCAGGTGACCGCTATTGTTGACGCGGCGCGCGCCTGCAAGCCGGCCGGTATCCCGCTGATCGCGGACGGTGGCCTGCACTGGTCCGGGGATATTGGCAAGGCCATCGTGGCCGGTGCGGATACGGTTATGCTCGGTTCGCTCCTGGCTGGCTGTGTGGAAACTCCCGGCGAGGTTATTTTCGTGAACGGCAAGCAGTACAAGCACTTCCGCGGCATGGGCTCCCTGGGTGCGATGAGCTCGCGCGGCAAGAAGTCCTACTCCAAGGATCGCTACTTCCAGGCCGATGTGACCTCCGATGCGAAGCTCATTCCGGAAGGCATCGAAGGCCAGATTCCCTTCCGCGGCCCGCTGGCTTCGGTGCTTTACGAATTGGTGGGCGGCCTGGGCCAGACCATGTTTTACTCGGGTGCCTCCACCATTGCCGAACTCAAGGAAAAGGGCCGCATGGTCCGCATGACCGGAGCCGGCCTCAAGGAATCGCATCCTCACGACGTGGAGATGACTGTGGAAGCCCCGAATTACTCCGGGCTCAAGTCCTAAAGGCGCCTAGCCATACATAGACTTCCGGTGGGAACCACCGCGAGTGGCATGGCTGAAGGCGGTAGTGAGGGCCGGGAACACACTGATATGTTCCCGGCCTTCCCTATGCGCCGCAAGGTACGACGCCGCAACCCGGCTTCTTGCATGGTTGGGTGACGCGCGTGGCCGAATTGTGCGTGGTCCGGTAGGAAGAACCCTGCGAACTACACACGTGGCTGGGTTTAGGCGCGCGGGACGGGCCAGCCTTCCTTGGGGCCATCCGAGCGGCCTACCTTGCGTAAAAATTCTTGGAATTCGCGTTCGGCCGCGATCTGGATATCCACGATTTCCCGCAGCTCTTTTTCCCGCAGCTGGGGGAAGCGCTCCAACATGGCTCCCAATACCCGGAGCGTGGCCACCACATCCGCTTCCGCATTATGGAAAGAATCATCCTGGAATACCCCGTAGTGCATAACGAGGTTTTCCAGGCGGCGCTTACCCTTCCGGTAGCGATCCACCCCGCGATCTAGCAGGTAGGGGTCAATAACCGGGAAAATATCCCCGCCGAGGCGCTGGCTGAGGGTGGGGAGCCCGTGGCGGGCCAGTTCACTTTCGAGCAGCGTGAAATCATAGGAGGCGTTAAAAGCCACCACCGGTTGGCCGGCCGCTAGCTGTGCCCCCAAAACATCTGCGATTTCACCGAGAACTTCCGTGATGGGCCGGCCTTCCGAACGTGCCTGCTCCGTGGTGATGCCGTGCACCCGGCTGGCCGCCTCCGGAATATCTACCCCGGGATCTGCCAACCAATACTGCCGTGAGCTGCCCTCACTATCCACCCGCACGAGCGAGCAGGTGACGAGGCGATCACGCCGGGGATCCACCCCGGTTGTTTCTGTATCAAAGCCGATAAGCGGCAGCGTGGTCCACACGGTTCTTATCCTTTCCGCGGCCCGCGCCGCGCTTCTGTGCTGGTGCTTTGTAGTCTAATCGGCCCCTACGACATAAAAATCGGCGCTTACCACACCAAAATAAGCGCTGGCAGCCATATCGCATTTCCAGGGCTGTTTCAGCTTAAGTTACTCTAATAGGGAGCTGACGAATTGGCTCTGAGCTGCCCGGTAGGAAAGGAACGCTATGCAGTTCGCGGTGTTATCCGAGAATGACTATAACGACTATATGGCCACGCAACGGTGTTTCCTCTCCCAAACGGTCAGCTACGGGCGGGTGCGCCAAGCCGAAGGCTACCGGGTGGAATACGTGGGCGTACGCGACGAAACCGGCACTGTTTGCGGTGCCGGCCTCATTATGTATCAGCCCTGGAAGAAGATTTTTACCCGGGCTTCCCTCGCCTACGGGCCCACCTTGGATTGGAGCCAGCGCGAGGTAGTTGCCGCTTTCTTCAGCGGGCTCAATCGGCATTTCGCTTCCCAGTCGCGCCTGCTCACCGCTCGGATTAACCCGATTCTGGCGCGCCGCTGGTACACGGACATTACGCCCGTTGAGGATAACCCGGTTGCCGGCACGGTCTCCCAAGCCCTCGAACGCGATGGCTGGCGCCACCTCCCTTACGAATTCGGGGAGCGCTCCGATATTCAATTGCGTTGGATCTACACCAAAACCATCTCCGGGATGAACTTCGAGGAAGCCAAAGCCACGCTTGCCAAGGGACTGCGGCGTCGTTTCAATAACGAAAACCGCTACGGGGTGCAGACCCGTTTCCTCGGGCCGGAAGACTTCGATGTTTTCGCCCAGCTTTACGCGAGTACCCGGGACCGCACGGACGGAATGCCCGCGCTTTCGGCCTCCGCGGTGCGTTTCTACCGCGATCTCATGGCGGATATGGGCCCCGAACGCGCGCTGCTCGCGGTGGCGTACGTGTCTCCGCGCCGCTACCTCGACCAAATTGCCGCCGAACGCACTGAGGTGCACGAGCGGATTGAGGTGCTGCGCGGGCGCAAAGAAACAAAAGCACGCGAGCGGGAACTTGAGCAGGCCGCCCAGCGCCTAGAGGTGCTTGACGGTCAGGAAGAAATGGCGCGCGAAACCCTGGCCGAGCGCGGCGACGCGGAGATTCCCTTCAATGCCGCACTCGGATTCCGGGTCGGTTCCGAACTCATTTTGCTGCTGGGCGGGATGGATAAAACACTGTCCGCCTACGCGCGCGATTACCCGGTGGAGCGCGCCATGTTCAAATACGCCTGCGATGAGGGCCTGGATACCTACAACACTTTCGGGATTTCCGGTGACTTTTCGGAGGATGCGGATGATGCCAATATCCTCGCCTTCAAGCGCTGGCTCAACGGGCAGGTCGAGGAATTCGTGGGCACCTACGAAAAGACGTTCGCCCCGCGTTTCCTCGCGCGCGTGCTCGGAGCTGAAACCAGGTAGGTGCGGCCCGAGCCGCGGCGGGCGCGGGCCGGTAAAGTGGAGGGCGTGAGCGAAATCGAGATTGGGCGCGGCAAACGCGCGCGGATAACCTATACCCTGGACGACGTCGCGATTGTGCCCACCCGGCGCACCCGCGACGTTCGCGAAGTCTCTACCGCCTGGCAGTTAGACGCCTACCACCTCGATATCCCGGTGCTCAGTGCCCCCATGGATTCGGTGGCCTCCCCGGATATGATGATCCGCCTGGGGCGCGCCGGAGGATTGGGCGTGGCGGACCTCGAAGGTCTGTGGACCCGTTATGAGAACCCCACCCCGCTGTACGAAGAAATTGCGCAGCTGGCTCCCGAACACGCCACCGCGCGGCTCCAGCAGGTCTACGCGGAACGCCCCATCGATACCGGGCTGGTGCGTTACCGGGTCGCCCAGCTGCGGGCAGCCGGAATCACCGTGGCCGGGGCCTGCTCGCCGGGGCACGCGAAAGAAATTGTGCCGCCGGCCGCCGATGCCGGCCTGGATCTCCTGGTCATCCGCGGGACCACGGTGAGTGCCGAGCATGTATCTACCACCCGTGAACCGCTCAACCTGCGCGGTCTTATTTACGATCTTGATATTCCGGTGCTCGTGGGCGGGGCCGTCACCTACCAGAGCGCATTGCATCTCATGCGCACCGGCGCGGCCGGGGTGCTGGCCGGTTACGGGGGAGGGGCCGCTTCCGCGACGTTGCGTACCGTGGGGATCGCTGCCCCGATGGCGACGACGATTGCCGATATCGCGGCCGCCCGCCGTGACTACCTTGACGAATCGGGCGGGCGCTACGTGCATGTGATTGCGGACGGCTCGGTAGGTAGCTCCGGGGACCTCATTAAAGCCCTCGCTTGCGGAGCAGACGGCGTGATGCTCGGAACTATTCTGGCGCGGGCCAGCGAAGCACCCGGGCGTGGCTGGCACTGGGGACCGGAAGCCCGCCACCCTCGCCTACCCCGCGGGGAACGCGTATGGGTGGGCACCGCGGGAACCCTGGAAGAAATCCTCACCGGTCCCACCTCAAGCGCCCGCGGGCACACCAATATTATGGGGGCGCTGCGTCACGCTATGGCCGCTAATGGTTACTCCGATTGCAAGGAGTTCCAGCGCGCTCAAGTGGTGGTGCGCGCCCACTAGCGCCGGGGCCGGGCGCGCAGGGTTAAGCGCGCACGCGCCCCGTCAAGCTGTATGCAGCCAGGCCCGGACCGCTCAGAGCACCACGATTTACTGGGCGTGATAGCGGTATACGTTGGTATCCCGCGCCTCGAAACCGCAGCGCCGGTAGAGCCGGTTGGCAGCTTCGCGGCTGGGCCGGGAGGTCAGATCCACCGATTTCACCCCGAGCCGGGCCGCGTGCGCCAGGGCGGCTTCTACGAGTTGCTGGCCGGCGCCGTGGCCGCGGGCGGCGTCGTCCACCACCACGTCCTCGATCCAGGCGCGCGTTCCGGTGGGGATCTGGAAAGTCACGAGGGTGAGCATCCCGAGGATCGGGGCGCCTTCTTCCACCCGGTACACCAATTGGTAGACCCCGGGCTGGGCGAGCAACTGCGCGGCGGTGCTACGTGATAATGGCGCGCTACTCGAGGAAAGCTGGGGGATGAGGCGCTGGCAGGCCGCCAGGAAATCCTCGGTAACGGTTTCTTGCAGGGAAATCATGCGTCCTCCGTGGGGATAGTAGCCAGATCGGCCAGCCAGACCCGGCTGGTGGCATCGGACGGCATCCGCCAATCCCCGCGCGGGGAGAGCGAGCCACCCGAAAGGATCTTCGGGCCGTTCGGGAGAGTGGAACGTTTGAATTGCTGGGAGAAGAAACGGCGGTAGAACAGCTCCATCCACGTCTTGATCTCCGCCAGGTTATAGGTGTGGCGGGCATCGCCCTCAATACCTTCCGGCCAGAAACCGCGGGAGGCATCGCCCCAGGCTTCCCGGGCCAGGAAAGCAATTTTCGAGGGCCGGAAACCGTAGCGCAGCGCGAAGTAGAGGGTGAAATCTTGGAGTTCGTAGGGGCCGATTTTCTCCTGGGTGGATTGCAGCGCCCCGCCCGCATCCGCGGGAACCAGCTCCGGGGAAATCTCCGTATTGAGAATATCCGTGAGGGCCTGCGCCGCCGCGCCGGCCAGGAAGTCCTGGCGCGCCATCCAGCGCAGCACGTGCTGCATAAAGGTTTTCGGCATCCCGGCATTGACATTGTAGTGACTCATATGGTCACCCACCCCGAAGGTGCACCACCCGAGGGCCAGTTCCGAAAGATCCCCGGTACCCAGCACGATGCCGCTGTGGAACCCGGCCAGCCGGAATAGGTAATCGGTGCGCAACCCGGCTTGTACATTCTCGAAGGTGAGGTCATAGACCGGCTCGCCATTCGCGAAAGGATGGCCCATATCGGCCAACATCTGGCGGGCCGCCGGGCGAATATCGATTTCTTCCAGCGGCACCCCCACGGCCTCACACAGCGCATAGGCATTGTTCTTGGTGTGCTGCGAGGTAGCGAAACCGGGCAGGGTATAGGCGAGGATATCCGTGCGGGGGCGCTCCATAAGATCCATGGCCCGGCAGGCCACCAGCAGCGCATGGGTGGAATCCAGCCCGCCGGACACCCCGATAATCACCTTGGCGGAACCGGTGGCCCGCAGCCGGGTGATAAGTGCGTAAACCTGGATGGAAAAAGCCTCAAAACAATCGCGATCCGGATTGCGTTCGCTACCTCCCATAAAGGGGAAACGCACCACTTCGCGGTGCAGGCGCTGCTGCGCCGGGGCAACCGCGCTCATATCCGGGATACCGGCCGTGAAATTAATGGTGCGGAAAGAATCCGCCCCGGGATCGGTGTAGGCATCGCGTTCGGTTCCTTGGGTGAGCGCATTGTCATTAAAGGAGCCGTTGCGCTGGCGTTCCTGGCGGATACGATCCAGGTCAATATCGCCCAGGGTGGCGCTATGGCCAGCCGAGAAACGCTGCCCGGCCGCGATTTTTTCCCCGCACTCGTAGATAACGGTTTGGCCATCCCAGGCTAGATCGGTGGAGGATTCCCATTCCCCGTTCGCCGCATACACGTAGGCGGCTGCGCAGCGTGCCGAGGCTCCCCGAATAAGGAGGTCACGGTCATCTTCACGCCCCACCGTGACCGGGGAACCCGAAAGATTAACGAGCACCTGCGCCCCGGCCAGGGCCGCGCGCGCCGAAGGCGGGATAGGCACCCACATGTCCTCACAGATTTCCACGTGGAAACTGAAGCCCGGGATATCACTGGCGGAGAAAATCAGATCCGGGCCGAAGGGAACGGTATCCCGCCCGAGCGTATAGGCCCAGGCTTCCTCGGTTTGCGCTAATTCGGCCTTCGCTTCCTCGGAAAGCCCGGTGCTCCAGGCGGCATCCGTGCGCACACCCGGTAGCTCGATTGACGCATTCCGCAGTCCCGCCCCGGAAGCGAAATGCCGCTTCTCGTAGAATTCCCGGTAATTGGGGATATAGGACTTGGGAACTACCCCGAGCACATTCCCGTGGTGGAGCACAACCGCGCAGTTGTAGAGGCGGTTGCGCCAGTGCAGCGGCGCCCCCACGATAAGGGCCGCATCGAATTCCACGCTTGCCGCGCGTACGGTTTCCAGGCCATCCAGGGTGGCGCGCAGCAGCGCATCCTGGAGGAATAGATCCTCCGCGGAATACCCGGTGAGGCTCAGTTCCGGGAATACGGCCAGTGCCGCTCCCCGCGCGCTCACCTCCCGGGCCGCAGCAATAATGGCCTGGGCATTGCGCTGCGGATCGGCCAGCACCACTTCCGGGGAGCAGGCGGCCACGCGCACAAAACCGTGACTGTAGATCGAGGAAAAATCGCTCATGGGTCTAGTCTGCCATTGCCTGCGACACGCAGGAATCGTCAAATTCAGATTCGGGCAGGTCAAGCTGTGCGCGCAGCGAATCAAAAACCCCGCGGTGGGTGATTTTCCCACCGCTGATATTCACGCCGCTAGCGAAACCGGGATCCGCGCTGGTGGCCGCGCGCCACCCCTGGCCCGCCAGGCGCACCACGTAGGGGAGTGTCGCCGTCGTGAGAGCTTCTGTGGAAGTACGCGGAACCGCGCCGGGCATATTGGCCACGCAATAGAAAATTTTGCCGTCCACCGTGAAGGTCGGCTCATCGTGGGTGGTGGGATGGGAATCCTCAAAACATCCGCCCTGGTCAATGGCAATATCAACGAGCACGCTGCCCGGGCGCATCCGCTCCACCATCGCGGAGGTCACCAGTTTCGGGGTGGAGGAGCCCGGCACCAGCACCGTGCCGATAACCAGATCGGCATCCGCCACCTGCTCCTCAATGGTTTGCGCGGTGGAAGCCAGGGTGGTGAGCATTCCGGCGTGGCGCATCTCCAGCTGGGCGAGACGCTCAATATTAATATCCAGGATCGTGACATTCGCACCCATCCCGGCGGCCATAACCGCGGCGGATTCCCCGGCGATGCCCGCCCCGATAACGGTCACCTTGCCCTTACGGGTCCCGGCCACCCCGCCGATAAGAATTCCGGCCCCGCCCTGCGCGTCGAGGAGGTAATGCGAACCCACAATGGGGGCGAGTTTGCCGGCCACCCGGCTCATGGGGGCGAGCAGCGGCAGCGCGGCGCGTTCGCGCACGGTCTCATAGGCGATGGCGGTGGTGCCGGCATCCAGGAGCGCGCGCGCCAGTTTCGGCTGGGAGGCCAGGTGCAGATAGGTGAAAAGCACCAGGTCTTCACGGAGGTATCCGTATTCTTCCGGTTCGGGTTCCTTGACTTTGAGAACTGCATCGGCGCCCCATACCTCGGCTGCTGCGGCGCAGATCCGTGCCCCGGCGGTAGCGTAGGCGGCGTCGGCGCATCCGGAGGCCGCCCCGGCTCCGGCCTGGACCAGCACCGTGTGCCCGGCCGCGGTGAGTTCGCGCGCACCGGCCGGGGTGAGCGCGACCCGGTATTCGTTATTCTTCAGTTCTGTGGGAACGCCAATAATCATGTGCTTAGTCTACGGTGCGGCCTGCCGCTGCTCCTAGGTAGGAACGACGACGGCGCTGCGGGACGCGCGTCACCGCGCGCCCCGCAGCGGGTTCCCGCTTCCAGCCCTTCCAGCTAGAGTCGCACCAAATGCAGCCGCCCGGTGGAGCGCCGCGCCAGCGCCCAGCTCATCACGGCGCAGGTGCCGAAGATCAGCACGAAGGCGATCATCGCCATAAATGCCTTGTTGGCGGTGAGGAATTCGGAGATGCCGGCGGAATCGCCCACCCGCTCAATCCAGTGTGCGAAGTCCGTGCCGGTGCGCGCGGCCCAGGCGCTGAAACTCTCCCAGTGGGGCAGCCAGAGGCGGCGAATAAATCCGCCCAGGCCCGTGATGCCGATGAGGTAGCCCACCAGGGAGAGCCCGGCAAAGAAGGCGATGACCACCAGGGCTGCCCGGCCTAGTGTGCTCAGCGACCAGCGTAGGAAGAAGGTGGTGAGAAGAACAATGGTGAAGAACAATGCTAGAACACCGGGCCACATGGGAATGAGCGTGAACCAGATGCTGCCGGATTCCATCGCGTTCCCGTTCATCAAGGTGGCGCCATCGAGGAGCCGGGAACCGTTCCCGCTGCGTATCAAGGTGAACGCGATGAGGAGGAGCACGGCGGTGATCGCCAAGTATTCGGCACTCATCCGCGCGGCCGCACGTGCCAGGGTGGTGAAGAACTTCCGCCGCGTGGTACCTGCTTGCAGATGAGCACGCATGGAAATCGTGGAGAGCATTGCTACCATGGCCATTCCGCAAGCCAAGCAGATCCACGTCAGCATAATCCAGTTGAGGAAATCGTGATCGACACCTTCGATAGGCATATGCGGGAGGTTACTTGTGGCCAGGGCTAGTGCAGTAATGAAAATCAGGGTGCACCCCGTGATCAGCCACAGAGTCCGGTAGAAATAGGAGAAAAGGCCGCGGTATCCGATAACGCGCCGAGCGGTCAGATCAATGGCGGAATTGACGCGGTGATACAGCTTAATCATGATCGACTCCAATCTGGGTGCGGGTGGGTTCCCCGGTGGCAGCCACCGTGCCGGCCGGCGGGGTACCGGGCCGGGGCGCGTGGCCTGCCAGCGGGCGTGCCAGGCGTTCGCGTTGGGCGGGGGAGAGCGTCGTCGTTACGAGCACATCGGTGAGGGAGGCGAGGCTATCCGTGGAATGGCGCGCGCGAACCTCATCGGCGTCACCGGCTTCCAGGAGCTTGCCGCGGTGGAGGAAAACCACGCTATCGACAAGATTTTCCACTTCCTCAAGCAGGTGGGAGGAGAGGATGATTGTGCGCGGATGTTCAGCGAAATCACTGAGCAGTACCCGGTAGAACAGTTCGCGCATCACCGCGTCCATCCCCAGGTGGACCTCATCGAATACGGTAATGGGGCAGCGCGCTGCCAGCCCCAAAATCGCGGAGAAAAGGGAGCGCTGGCCTACCGATAACCCATCGACAGTCCGGGAAGGATTCAGTTCAAAAAGCTCGAAAAGCTCCCGGGCGAAATCCTCATCCCAGGTGGGGCGGGCCATGCGCCACAGATCCATGGTCAGGGTGAGCGGCGAGCCGGAAAGAGCCTCCACCCGCGCGGGAATATAGGCGACCCCGGGCATGACTTCCGGGTTCTCATCCACCGGATGCCCGTCAATAAAGATTTTCCCTGTGGCGCGCCCGTGGCTGCGCCATATCGGGAGGAGCCCGGCGATGAGCATCCCGAGCGTGGACTTGCCTGAGCCGTTGCGGCCAAAGAGGCCGGTGATGGTGTTATGACCGATCTCCACGCTGAGGTCATCGAGGGCGCGGCTGCCGCGCCGGTAGCTGAAATTCAGGTTCTCGATACTAATCATTGGTTCTCCTCCCAATAGGTCGAGACGAGTGCGGAAATTTCCGCCGGGCTCAGGCCCAGCACCCGGCCCGCGGCCAGGGCCGGGGCGAGGGTGTCACTCAGGTAGGTGGCGCGCCCGCGTTCGCGTAAGGCCGCCTGGGCGCTCGCGGTGACGAACATGCCGATGCCGCGGCGTTTTTCCAGGATTCCTTCCTCTACGAGGAGGGAAAAAGCTTTGTTCGCGGTGGCGGGATTAATGCGGTAGGTAGTGGCGTATTCGGTGGTAGACATGACCTTTTCTCCGGGCCCTAATTCGCCGGAAAGAATACGACGACGCAGATCTTCGGCGAGTTGCACATAGATAGGCACCGCTGAACTGAACTCCATCGCATCCTCCCTTCTTGGTTAGTTACATAACTAATGAACCACAGAACTAGGGAAGATGCAAGTTTGCGGGTGTGTGACGCGGGTCTCTTCGGCGGGGTTGAAATTGCTTTAGGCTAATGTCACGTTTGGAAGGAATCCCTGTTGAAAATTGGTTTACTGGGAGCGGGTCGCGCCGGGCTTATGCACGCGCGCATTCTCGCCCACCGTGTTGATGAACTTGTTATTGCCGAACCGAAGCCGGAGCGCAGTGCCGCCGTCGTCGCAGAACTCCAGGGTGAGGCTGCAACTCGTGCCCGTATCAGTGAAGCAAGCGTGGACGCCACCCTCGCTGATCCCACCCTGGACGCCCTTGTCCTCACCAGCCCCACGGATGTGCACGCCGAGCAGTTACTGCGCGGCATGGACCTGGGGATCCCCATGTTTACCGAGAAGCCGGTATCCACGTCGCTGGCCTCGACCCTGCAGGTGCGCGCGGCGGCCCGCGAGCGCGGGGCCCGCATCCAGGTTGGTTTCCAGCGGCGCTTCGACACCGCCTACACCCGGGCCCGCGCGGCGGTGCGCGAGGAAAGCCTGGGTCAGCTGCGGCGCCTGAGCATGGGAACCATGGACCAGGCCCCGGCCGCGCGTGAATTCTTGGCGGCTTCGGGTGGCATCTACATCGATTGCCTCATCCACGATTTCGATATGCTGCGCTGGGTAACCGGGCGGGAAGTCATCGAAGTAATGGCTTTCGGCACCGACCTGGGCCTGCCTGATTTCCGCGATTTCGCAGATGTATGCGAAACAGCAGCGGTACTGCGCCTGGAAGGCGATGTGCTGGCCACCGCGCAATCCTCGCGTTTCAACGGCCACGGTTACGACGTGCGCATGGAACTGCACGGAACCAAGGAAACCCTCGCGGTTGGTTTCGATAGCAAACTGCCCGTGCGTTCCCTTGAGGATGGGGTTTCCTATCCGCAAGAGCCCGCCTGGGTGGATTTCATCGCCCGCTTCGCCGCGTGTTACGAACGTGAAATTGAGGCGTTCTTGGAGGTAGTTGCGGGTAGCGGGGAGATTCCCGCCACGGTCGACGACGCCGTCGCCTCCCTACGCATCGCGGAAGCTGTACGGTTATCGCAACGCGAGCACCGGGTGGTTTCCCTGGCCGAAATTGAGGGCTAAAGCATGGATTTGCGGCTCGACGCGAGCGCTTTCGACTACAGCTTCGTGGTGCTCTACCTGGTGCTGGTCCTCGTCATCGGCGTGGTTACCCGGCGCAAGGTGAATACTTCGGAAGATTTTTTCCTCTCGGGGCGCTCCTTGCCCGCGTGGATCTGCGCGCTGGCTTTCCTCTCCGCGAATATCGGGGCGGTGGAACTCATCGGGATGGCGGCTTCCGGTTCCCAATACGGGCTACCGACGGTGCACTACTACTGGATCGGCGCGGTGCCGGCCATGGTTTTCCTCGGGCTCATCATGATGCCCTTTTACTACGGCTCGCGGGTGCGTTCGGTTCCCGAATATCTGCGTTTGCGTTTCGACCGGCCCACCCACCTCTACCAATCGGTGATTTTCTCAGTGGCTACCATCCTGGTGGCCGGGATTAACCTCTTCGCCCTCGCGCTTCTCATTAATGTGCTCATCGGGGTGCCGCTATGGGCCTCGATTATTATCGCGGCCGGTGTGGTGCTCGTGTATACGGTGATGGGCGGGCTCACCGCCACCATGTACAACGAGGTTTTGCAATTCCTGCTCATCGTTGCGGTGCTCACCCCGCTCACCATCGCCGGGCTGGCGCGGGTGGGCGGGCCGGGTGGTCTGATCGCCGCACTCAATGAGACCCAGGTACTCGGCCCGAACGGCCTGGATGTGTGGGGTGGAACCGGGCTCGGTAACACCACGAACCCGTACGGGAATTGGATCGCGCTGCTGCTGGGGATGGGCTTTGTCAATTCCTTCGGGTACTGGACCACGAATTTCACCGAGGTGCAGCGGGCGCTTTCCGCCAAAGATATGCGTTCGGCACGGCTGACCCCGATTCTCGCGGCGATCCCGAAAATGTTTTTGCCGCTTATTATTATCGTGCCCGGGCTTATTGCCGCGGTCCTCATCCCGCAGCTGCACACCGGAGAGATCACCCATAATGAAGCTTTCCCGGCCCTTATGGGGGAGGTACTCCCGCACGGGCTGCTGGGCATGGCCCTCGCCGGGCTCATTGCGGCCTTTATGGCCGGGATGGCGGCGAATGTTTCGTCTTTCAATACTGTGGTTACCTACGATATTTGGGAAACTTACGTGCGCCCGGGCCGGCGCGATACCTACTACATTAAAATCGGGCGGCGCCTGACGATCATCGGGGTGCTCATCGCCGTCGGGGCGGCGTTTATTGCCGCGGAATTCTCCAATATTCAGGACTACACCCAGATGCTGCAGTCCATTTTCAACGCTCCGCTGTTCGCCACGTTCATTATGGGAATGTTCTGGGCGCGTATGAGCCCGCAGGCCGGGCTGTGGGGCCTGGTGGCGGGCGCGGCCGGGGCCGGGTTTATCCAGCTTGGTTACGCAAACGGGCTGCTGGACTTCAATTCCTCCCAGGCGGCCTCCTTTACGGCTTCCGGTATTGCTTTTATCGCTGATTTCATCGTTTCGGTGCTCGTCACGAAAATGACGCGCCCCAAGCCGATTGAGGAACTCGACGGGCTGGTGTGGGGCCGTGTCAAGATGGATATTAAGGGCGCGCGCCCGGCCCCCAAACTGCACGAAGCCCGGGTGGCCGAAGCCCGCGAACGTGCCCTCACCGGCGAAAAACTGCACTGGTGGGAAGAGCCGCTTCCGCTGGGTATCGCGGTGCTGACGGTGTGCGCGGTGCTCAATGTGGTGCTGTAAATGAAGGGACGCGACGATATGAACGACGACGCAGCGCGGCGGAGCGCCGCGCGCGCGGGCGGGGCGGACTCGAGCCACGTGGGTGCGGCAAACGCGAGCCATGCGGGCAGAGAAAACGCGAGCCATGCGGGCGCGGCGGCGGAGGCGCAACTACCCGAGGCGCGCCTCGGGCGGCTCTCGCTTTTTGACCTGCGCACCTGGATCGCCATCATGTTCGGGGTTTTCGGCATCATGCTGGCCGGCTACGGGCTCTTCTTCGTGACCGAGGAAGATCTGGCCAAAGCCGCGGGCATCAACCTCAACCTCTGGACCGGTCTAGCGATGATTATTGTGGCGATCTTCTTCGCCGCTCGCAGCGCCGCGGCCCCGCAGGTACTTTCCGAAGCCCTCGGATCGCGGCTGCCGGATGAGGAGACGGAGCCCACCGCGCCGCGGGAGAGCTAAGATAATGTGCAAGCCTAACGACTACGTCAGGGGACACTTATGACCATTGCGGTTGCCTACAAAATTGCCGGTGATCCACGTTCAGCGCACGTTTTGGATTCCGGTGTGGTGGATTGGAGCGGCGCGCGCCTCTCCATTAGCGACGACGACGCCGTTGCCATGCGGGCAGCGCGGGAACTCGGCGACGCCCTGGGCACCGAGGTTGTGGGTATCACCCTGGGCCCCGACTCCATCGGCACTCCGGCGCTGCGCAAGAACGCGCTCTCCAAAGGTCCGGATCGCCTCCTCGTGGTGAGTGATGATGCCACCACCAGCTGGAATTCCACCGCGGTGGGGGAGGCCCTGGCGCGGGTGGTCCAGCGCGACGGCACCATCACCGCACTCATCACCGGTCCGGGTTCCACCGACGAAGGCTCGAAGATGGTTTCCGGCGTTATTGCCGGGGCGCTGGGCTGGCCGTCTTTCCAGGATGTTTCAGCCATCACCACGGCGGGAGAGGATCTTCTCCTCACCCAGCACACCGGCGGGCAGCGCCGCGAGGTGCGCGTGACCGGCCCGGTGGTCATCGCGGTGACCTCCGATGCCGCGGCTGTCAAAGTCCCGGCCATGAAGGATATCCTCGACGCCGCCAAGAAACCCGCGCAGCTTCTCACCGCCGCCGACCTTGGCGATATGGAAGGGCGTACTCTTGACCCCATCGCGCGTGCGGTTCCGCCCGTCCAACCTCGGCTTCACCAAATCCTTGACGGTCCCGGCGCCGTGAGCGAACTTGTGGGAATTCTAGATCGGCGCGGCCTGCTCCCCACCGCTGGTTCCACCGGTATTTCTGGCGACGACGCCGCCCTTCAGGCCGCCGGCACTCCCGCGGCAGAGGCATCGGCGGCTACCGGCGCGGCCCCGGAGCACGCGGTATGGGTGATCACGGCCGGCGCTGCTATTTCGCCTTTCCTTCCGGCCCTGCGCCGCTACGATGCAGTTCATGTGCTCGCTCTTGTCCCCGAAGGTGACATGGCTTCGGAAAGTGCGCAGCTGCCCGCCTTCCCGGATGCGACCAGCGTGCAGGTCATCACGCACGCCAGCGATGTGCCGCCGGAGGCCCTGAGCGCGGCGCTTACCGAGCTCGTGGATGCCCAACCCGGGGATATTGTGCTGGTTCCTAACGAGCCGAGCGAACGCGCGCTGGGCGGGGAGATCGCCGGCCGGCGCGGCTGGCCCATCCTCACCGATGTGCGGGAAGTCAGCGCCGCGCACGTGGTCAGCGGGCGTTTCGGTGCGATCTCCCTAGAAACTTACGCGCGCGCGGGAGTGACCTTCGTGGGCGTTATCGGATCTCTGCCCGGTACGGGAGCCTGCTCCGGCGCTGCCGCGGGATATGGAAATGCGCTTCGCGCAGGTGATGCTCCGGTAGCGGAGGTAGCGGCCCCGGCCGGCGCGATAGCGCCGGCGCGGATCACGGTAGCCGAAGCGGAAGATGTGTCCGAGCGGCGCTTGGCCACCGCCACCCGGGTGGTAGGTGCCGGTCGCGGTTTCGCCGCCAAGGAGGACCTGCGGCTCTTCCATGAGCTTGCCGAGGTTCTGGATGCCGCGGAAGGAGCAACCCGCCCGCTGGCCGAAGGGGATGCGTGGCTTCCGCGTGATTCCTACGTTGGGCTTTCGGGCACGGTTATCGCCCCGGATTTGTATATCGCCATCGGTATTTCCGGCCAGCCTCACCATACCGCGGGAGTCACGGATTCCGGCGTGATCGTGGTGATCAATAATGATCCCGAAGCGGAAATGTTCGAATTCTGTGATTACGGAATCGTTGGGGATCTCTACACGGTGCTTCCCGAGCTTATTACCCTCATCCGCAAGCGGGTAGCGGCCCCGGCCCCCGAAAGCCGGTAGCTGCCAAAAAACTGAGCGTTACCCAGGTTCCGGAAATAGGTGGTTGCGGGCTAGAAGTTGTCCACAGAATCTCCTAACGCCACCTTTGTCCACAGAGCGCCGAATAGGTCTATGCGGTGCCTCCACGTCATGCGAGAATGACGGAGAAGGAAGGTACCGACCTGGAACTCTGTGACTGAAGGAGCGGCACATCATGACTACACATCCGTACCGTTTGTCTTTCCCGGACCGTGTTTACAACTCGCTTGAAGATGTTCTCAAGCGCAAGGAAGAGATCTTGCGTGAAGTGAGAATGACTCGAGAAGAATTCGATCGGCGCGCTGATAACTACCAGCTCGGACCGGAAGAATCTGACGCCTACTTCGAGATGAAGGGCCTAGATTACTTCGAGGAAGTGTGCCGTGGTGAACGAATACTTAAATAAGCGTGCCGATGAATTTGCGGCGCACTTACAGTCGATTGGGGAGCTTCTCGACCCCGAGTTTTCTGTCGTGAAGCAAACACTTATGCAAGAAGAGCCTCCGACAATGATATTGTCGGGAAGTATTTACGCTGGTAGTTTTCTCATTGTCCGCTTCGATTACGCGGTTTTTCTCAATCCGGAGACCGGTCTTCTTACCGTTGAGGAATCAACGTTCTCGGTCATCCGGGGAGCAAAAAGTAGTGAGCCTTTGGTGCGTTGGGATTATATTCGCTCGCCACGCTCGAATATTCCCTGCGCGCATGTCCAGGTACATTCCCATCGTGATGAATGGACACATGCTTTACTCCTGGGCGGTAAGAATTCCCGGCGCTCGCGCCGGCGCATCAAGAATGAGGCTCGCACTCCCCGTATTGCCGATGTTCATTTCCCGGTAGGTGGGCGCAGATTCCGGCCCTGCTTGGAAGAAATCCTCCTTTTTGTTATTGACGAGTTCGGGGTGGCATGCACACCGGATGCCCGGGCAGCACTCCAGCAAGGCATGCGGGAGTGGGAGGAGAGCCAGGTGCGGGCCGTGGTGCGTCATAATCGCGCCATTGCACTCCAAGCCCTCGGCATGGGAGCGGTCCCGGCCTCCGAAAGCCGGTAGCTGCCAGGAAAACGGTAGCGGAGAGCAGCCTCGCCCCCTCGGGTATGGGGGCAGCCTTGGGTAGCAATCATTGCTTGATAAGCACAGAGCCTAATAAGCGGGGGGGGGAGTAACCGATCCGGTTACTCCCCCCCGCTGCGTCGTCATACCCGAAAGTAACGGGCGCGTGCCTAGACGAGCGTCATGGCCTGCTGAGCGATGGCCAGCTCCTCATTGGTGGGAACCACGAGCACATGCACCGTGGAATCCTCCGTGGAGATCTCACGCGCGTTCTTCGAGCGCGTGGAGTTCTTTTCGGCATCGTACTTGACACCGAAGGGAGCCAGGCGATCAAGAACTTCCTTGCGGATAATATCGTCATTCTCACCCACACCGGCGGTGAAGGTCAGGGCATCCAGGCCGCCAAGAATCGCGGTGTAGGAGCCGATGTACTTGACGATACGATGAACGTAAATATCCACCGCTTCCTTCGCGTTCTTATCTCCCTTTTCCACCATGGCATGCACGTCACGCAGATCGGAGGAACCGGTCAGGCCGGCCATACCGGACTGGCGGTTGAAGAGCTTATCGATTTCATCGATGGACATCTTCGCTTCGCGAGCCAGGTGGAAGACGGCGGCCGGATCGATATCACCGGTGCGCCCACCCATAACGAGGCCCTCCAGCGGGGTCAGGCCCATCGAAGTTTCCACCGCGCGGCCCGAATCCACCGCGGAAACCGAGGCGCCGTTACCGATATGAAGCACGATCTGCTTGAGATCATCGCGACCGAGGATCTTTGCTACCTCACCGGAAACATACTGGTGCGAGGTACCGTGCGCGCCGTAGCGGCGGATCTCATACTTATCGGCAATCTCGCGGTTGAGGCCGTAACGAGCGGCCTCTTCCGGCAGGCTCTGGAAGAAGGCAGTATCGAAAACCGCCACGTGCGGGACGTTGGGGAGCAGGCGCTGCGCCACCTTGATGCCCTCCAAGGCCGGCGGGTTGTGCAGCGGGCCGAGCGGCTGGAGATCTTCGATCTTCTGGCGCACCTCATCGGTAATGAGGGCCGGGCCATCGAAGTACTTACCGCCCTGAACCACGCGGTGCCCGACGGCGCGGATGGAGCCGTCATGCAGGGACGGGCCGGCGGCGTCGAAGAACTCGAGCACCTTCTCCATGCCGACTTCGTGATTGGGAATGGGGCCTTCCCATTCGCGCACGTCCTCGCCGTGTTCGTGCTTGACGTGGCCGGAGGGCAGGCCGATCTGCTCCACGAGGCCAGAGGCGAGTTCCTCACCCGATTCGGGGTCCACGACCTTGTACTTGATCGAGGAGGAGCCGGAATTAATTACGAGAACGGACAAAATGATCTCCTTGTGTCTGTGACCGGGTGGACGCCCACCCCTATAACTTCAGTGTAATGCCGGGTGCAGCTTATTCCTGCGCCTGGATCGCGGTAATCGCCACGGTATTGACGATATCCTCCACGAGCGCGCCGCGGGAAAGATCGTTGACCGGCTTATTGAGGCCCTGGAGCACCGGGCCCACGGCCACCGCACCCGAAGAACGCTGCACGGCCTTGTAGCCGATATTGCCGGCATTCAGATTCGGGAACACGAATACCGTGGCGCGGCCGGCTACCGGCGAATCAGGCAGCTTCTTCTTCGCGGCCGCGGCATCCACCGAAGCGTCGTACTGGAGCGGGCCGTCAATAAGAACGCCCTCGGGGGCGAGGCTCTTCGCGAGTTCCGTGGCTTCGCGCACCGCATCCACATCCGGTCCCTTCCCGGAGGTACCCGAGGAGTAGGAGAGCATGGCCACGCGCGGCTCAATGCCGAATTGCTGGGCGGTGCGGGCCGAATCAATGGCGATGCCGGCCAGCTCTTCCGGGGTGGGATTGGTGTTGACCGCGCAATCGGCGTACACGTAGACGCGATCATCCATGAGCATGAGGAAAGCACCGGAGACAGTCTTTGTGCCGGGCTTCATCTTGATGGTCTGGAAGGAAGGAACAATGGTATTCGCGGTGGTGTGGTTCGCGCCCGAAACCATGCCATCGGCGTCCCCCATGTAGACCATCATGGTGCCGTAGTAGGAAGGATCCTTCATCTTCTCCACGGCCTGCTCGTAGGTCACGCCCTTCTTGGCGCGCAGTTCGGCGAACTTTTCCGCGTAGCGGCGCACCCGCTCCGGGTCATCCAGGGAAATAATCTCCGCGCCGGACACATCCACCCCGAGCTCAGCTGCCCGGGCAAGAACCTCATCCTTTTCCCCGACCAGCGTAATATCTGCGATATCGCGAGCCAGGATCTGGGCGGTGGCTAGCAAAATGCGGTCATCTTCGGCTTCCGGCATAACAATGCGCTTCTTTGCCTTGCGGGCCCGGGCCGCTAGAGATGCCTGGAAGGACAGCGGGGTAATAACCGAGGATTCCTCTTCCATCGCGGCAACGAGGGTGGCCCGGTCCGCTTCGCTGAAGGAACGCGCCTCGCCGTCGGGGAGATAAATAGTAGGAATGCCCAGGTCACGCATGGTAGTGGGCACGGTGTCATCAGCGTCCACAACAATGAGGGCGCTCAGGGTTCCGTAGCGATCCGCGATTTCCTTCGCGGAAAGCTGGGCAACAACCTCCACCTGCGCGGCATTGCGCTGGGCTGCCGAGACGGCAACGATGCCGGTGGTTCCCAGGTTGGCGATGGTGCGGCCGGTACGCGAAAGCATCCCGGGATTAATGGGGTCCCCATCCAGAATGCCGAGGATGAGCACCGCATCGAAGTTCTGGGCGTAATCGGTGTAGCGATTCACCAGCTGGGTCATGGCTTCTTCTTCGTCAGCCACGTAGGCCTGCCGGCTCGAACCCCAGGCGATATCGCGATCCTCGCCCCGGCCAACCTGGTCGAGCAGCTGAAGGAAGGCGGAGTCATTTTCGATATTTCCGTTGGTGAACGCCCGGAACACCCCGACGTTCTTGTAAGTGGAGGTGAGTACATCAACGTAGGCGCTGGCAACCGCCTGGGTGCCCGCATTGCCTTCTACCGCGGTGAAATATACGCTGTAGGTCACTTTCTTATCCTTCCGGCCCCTGCGGACCCTTGAAAAAATAGGCGTATCCACGCTGGGATATCCCTTCAAATAATCTCACATCTTGCGGGCAGATGTGCATGCCCAGCTCAGTCCCGTGCGCTCGGATGTGCGCCGTCGTTCTTCCGCGGTGACGAAGGTCCTAGACCCGCACCGGGTGCGGCCTGGCTCCCAGTAGGCGCCGGCGCGTTTTAATCATTAGAATGAACAGCGTGAATACCAGCGATAATTCCCCGGTTCTTGTTGTCGATTTTGGTGCGCAGTACGCTCAGCTCATTGCGCGGCGCGTTCGTGAAGCACACGTTTATTCAGAAATTGTTCCGCATACCATGTCCGCCGCGGATATGCTGGCGAAAAACCCCGCGGCCATTATTCTTTCCGGCGGCCCGGCATCCGTGTACGCGGAGGGTGCGCCCGCAATCGATAAGGATATTTTTGAGGCCGGGGTGCCCATCCTCGGGATCTGCTACGGGTTCCAGGCGATGGCCCAGGCACTAGGCGGGCGCGTGGGACGCACCGGCACTCGCGAATACGGGCGTACCGAAGCCCGCACCGCCGGCGATTCCTGCCTCTTCGCAGGTCTGGAAAATAAGCAAATTGTGTGGATGAGCCACGGGGACGCCGTGAGCGAAGCCCCGGAAGGCTTCACCGTTACCGCCGCCACCGATGAAACTCCGGTGGCCGCATTTGAAGACCGCAAGCGCCGGCTCTTTGGCGTGCAATGGCATCCGGAGGTGCTCCATTCCCAGCGCGGTCAGGCCGCACTGGAAAACTTCCTCTACGAAGGCGCGGGGATTAGCCCGAACTGGACTCCTTCCTCCATTATTGACGAGCAAGTGGCCCAGATTCGCGAGCGGGTGGGTTCCGCGCAGGTTATCTGCGCGCTCTCCGGCGGGGTGGACTCCTCGGTTGCCGCCGCGCTTGTGCACAAAGCTATTGGCGACCAGCTCACCTGCTTCTTCATTGACCACGGGCTGTTGCGCGCCGGTGAACGCGAGCAGGTGGAACGCGATTACGCGGAAAGTACCGGCATCCGTATCTTCACCGTCGATGAATCGCAGCGGTTCCTGTCCGCGCTGGCGGGTGTGCGCGATCCGGAAACGAAGCGCAAGATCATCGGGCGGGAGTTTATTCGCTCCTTCGAAAGCGCGCAGCGCCAGCTGGTAGATAAGCTCGGGGGCGGGGAGGATGTGAAATTCCTCGTACAGGGAACCCTGTACCCCGACGTGGTGGAATCGGGCGGGGGAGAAGGTGCTTCCAATATTAAGAGCCACCACAATGTGGGCGGCCTGCCCGAGGATATGAATTTCGAGCTTATCGAGCCTTTGCGCAGCCTCTTTAAAGATGAGGTGCGCGCCATCGGGCGTGAACTGGGCGTGCCGGAGAAAATCGTGGCCCGCCAGCCGTTCCCGGGGCCGGGCCTGGCGATTCGCGTAATTGGTGAAGTCACCGAAGATAACCTGCGCATCCTGCGTGAAGCGGATGCTATCGCTCGCGAAGAACTCACCGCGGCCGGGCTGGACGCTGAGATTTGGCAGTGCCCGGTGGTACTGCTGGCGGAGGTTCATTCGGTGGGCGTGCAGGGTGATCACCGCACCTACGGGCATCCCATCGTGCTGCGCCCGGTATCTTCCGAAGATGCGATGACGGCCGATTGGGCACGCGTTCCCTATGATGTGCTCGCCCATATTTCCAACCGCATCACCAACTCGGTTGCGGAAGTGAATCGCGTGGTTCTGGACGTAACCTCCAAGCCGCCGGCAACGATCGAATGGGAGTAACACTCATCGAAAAAAGTGATTCCTCACACATGTGAGACGGATGGTGACGTGAAGTCGCGTATCGGCGCGCCCGCCGGGGGCGCCGCGGGATTATGCGCCGCTCATCTCACGTGTCAGGGAATGTTTTTGCGCAGAAGCGCGTTAGGATAAACGTAGGCGCGGACAGCGAGTGATACACGCCCGCCGCCCGTGCCGGACAATATAAATCGAGAGTCGCTTGTGCCTGACCGATTGATACGGACAACAGGTAAAAGAATCAGGACTTGTTACCTCGGTGCCGTAGCGATTCACGCGAAGGTGTGAATGCGGTGCGGACGCAAGCGTGCGGCAATTTTTCACGGAATATCTGTTCCGTTGTGAGTTGCTTTATGCTTGGATAATAACGGGTACTGACACGACACAAGGAGAGTTAGACGCACATGGAGCGCACTGCTACCGATACCCCAACAGAGGAAGCCTGGGCGGGTTTCACGTCCGGCACCTGGAATGAAGCCATTGACGTTCGTGACTTCATCCAGAAGAACTACACCCCCTACGAAGGGGATGCTTCGTTCCTGGCCGGCCCGACGGAGAAGACCACCCGGCTGTGGGAATCTCTTGAGGAAAATTACCTCTCCGAGGAGCGTCGTCGTCGCGTGTACGACGTCGACACCGACACCCCGGCCGACATTGACGCTTTCCCCGCCGGCTACATTTCCGAAGATGACGACGTCGTCGTCGGCCTGCAGACGGATGTTCCGCTCAAGCGCGCGATGATGCCCAATGGCGGCTGGCGCATGGTGGAAACCGCTATCAAGGAAGCGGGCAAGGAAGTCAACCCGGAGATCAAGAAGATCTTCACCCGCTACCGCAAGACCCACAACGACGCGGTCTTCGATATTTACACCCCGCGTATTCGCGCGGCTCGTTCCTCGCACATTATTACCGGTCTTCCGGATGCTTACGGCCGTGGCCGCATTATTGGTGACTACCGCCGCGTGGCCCTCTACGGTGTGGATAAGCTCATCGAAGAGAAGCAGGCCATGAAGGATTCGGTGGCCGATCAGCCCTTCTCCGAGCACTGGGCTCGTTTCCGTGAGGAACACGCAGAGCAGATCAAGGCTCTGAAGAAGCTCAAGACCCTCGGTGAAATCTACGGCTTCGATATCTCCGGCCCGGCGAAGAACTCGCGTGAAGCCGTGCAGTGGCTGTACTTCGGCTACCTCGCTTCCGTGAAGAGCCAGGATGGCGCGGCCATGTCCATCGGCCGTCTGTCCGCCTTCCTGGATATTTACTTCGAGCGCGATCTGGCCGCTGGAACCATTACGGAATCTGACGCGCAGGAAATGATTGACAACCTCGTCATGAAGCTGCGTATCGTCCGCTTCCTGCGCACCATCGATTACGATCAGATCTTCTCCGGTGATCCTTACTGGGCCACCTGGTCGGATGCCGGTTTCGGTGACGACGGGCGTACCCTCGTCACCAAGACCTCCTTCCGCCTGCTCCAGACCCTGCGTAACCTGGGTCCGGCTCCGGAACCGAATATCACCATTTTCTGGGATCCGGCACTTCCGGAAGGCTACAAGGAATTCTGCGCGGCTATTTCCATCGAAACTTCCTCCATCCAGTACGAATCTGACGAACAGATTCGTAACCAGTGGGGCGACGACGCCGCCATCGCGTGCTGCGTTTCCCCGATGCGGGTGGGCAAGCAGATGCAGTTCTTCGGCGCGCGTGTGAACTCCGCCAAGGCTCTGCTCTACGCCATCAACGGCGGTCGCGATGAAATGACCGGCAAGCAGGTGACCGAGCCGGGTCTGTTCACCCCGATCGAAGGGGACGGCCCGCTCGACTTCGACGAAGTCTGGCAGAAGTACGAAGAGATGCTTGACTGGGTGGTTGGCACCTACGTTGAAGCGCTCAACATCATCCACTACTGCCATGATCGCTACGCCTATGAAGCGGTGGAGATGGCTCTGCACGATTCGGAGATCATCCGTACCATGGGTTGCGGTATTGCCGGCCTGTCCATCGTGGCGGACTCGCTTTCCGCGATCAAGTACGCGAAGGTGTACCCGGTTCGTGATGAAACCGGCCTCGTTGTTGATTACAAGACGGAAGGCACCTTCCCGATTTACGGTAACGACGATGACCGCGCTGATGACATCGCGGCTACCGTGGTCCACACCATCATGGCGAAGATCAAGGCGATCCCGATGTACCGTGATGCCATCCCGACGCAGTCGGTGCTGACCATTACCTCCAACGTGGTGTACGGCAAGGCCACGGGTTCCTTCCCGTCCGGTCACAAGGCTGGTACCCCGTTCTCCCCGGGTGCGAACCCGGAGAACGGCATGGACACCCACGGCATGGTGGCATCCATGATGTCCGTTGGTAAGCTGGATTACAAGGATGCCCTCGATGGTATTTCCTTGACGAATACCATTACGCCGGCTGGCCTCGGCCGCAATAAGGACGAGCAGGTCAAGAACCTGGTCGGAATTATGGACGCCGGCTTCATGGCTGAAGAAGACTAAAACTCTAAGATTCAACCCCCAACAAAGAAAAGAAGGTAAAAAATGGCTAAGACCTACGAAGAGCGTCTCGAGTCGATGAAGGCTGCTCGCGAAGATAACGGTGGGGTGCAGGGTCTGTACCACGCTAATATCAACGTGCTGGATCGTTCCACCCTCGAGGACGCGATTGATCACCCCGAGAAGTACCCGAACCTGACCGTTCGCGTTTCCGGCTACGCCGTCAACTTCGTGAAGCTGACCCGCGAACAGCAGCTCGACGTTCTTTCGCGTACCTTCCATCACTCGGCATAGCAATTGTCTGCTGAGTTGCGACTAGCACCGGTCGGCCTTCAAGATTTCGAAGCGCCGACCGGTCGGTTGCAGGGGGCCGGTCTCGGAGGCATCGATATCCTCGATGACATCGAACGTAAAGAACGGCTTCGCAAGATGCGCGAGGGAACCCTCGGTTCCGTCCACTCGTGGGAACTTGTGACCGCGGTGGACGGGCCCGGGACCCGAATGACAGTCTTCATGGCGGGGTGCCCCCTGCGGTGTCTGTACTGCCATAACCCTGACACCTTCATTATGAAGGACGGTCAGCCGGTGGATTCCGACGAATTACTGCGGCGCTGGAAGCGCTACCGTCGTATGTTCAAGGCGACGGGTGGCGGGATCACGATCTCGGGTGGCGAATGCTTAATGCAACCCGCCTTCCTCAAGACCGTGCTCCGCGGTGCCAAAGAAATGGGAATCCATACGTGTATCGATACTTCCGGATATCTTGGGCGTAACGTCGATGACGAAATGATGAACTACATCGACATGGTGTTACTCGACGTTAAATCCGGATCCGAAGAGGTGTATAAGCGCACGACCGGCCGTGAACTGCAACCGACCATTGATTTTGGTGATCGATTGGCTGCCGCGGGCAAAGAAATCTGGGTACGTTTCGTACTTGTGCCCGGGCTGACAGACGATCCGGAGAACGTGGAGAACGTTGCGAAGATCGTTGCACGGTGGAAGAACGCGGTTAGCCGCGTTGAAGTTCTACCGTTCCACCAGATGGGTCGAGACAAGTGGCATTCACTTGGCTACGACTACCAACTGGAAGACGTCGTACCGCCGTCACCGCAAGCTGTGGAAGAAGCGCGGGAGCATTTCCGGCGCTTGGGGCTCAACACTCCGGCTTTCTAAACGCTACGGATGACGCCAAGGGCCGCGTCCCGAAAGGGATGCGGCCCTTGTGTGTGCGTGCCTGGGTGGTGCGCTGGTGGGACGATGCTGCGTCGTCGTTCACAACAATGAAGGTACGACGACGCAGCTGCACCCACGCAGCAGCATGGCGGCACTACATGGTGTTGACCACCAGCCCGATATGGGTATAGAAGTTCATCGCACCGAAGAGCATGAAGATCACCCCGCTGATAACCAGGCACCAGTAGGCGGCACGTACCACGCCCTCGCGCACCTGCCCGCGGGCATCCAGCCGCACCGCGCCGAAGAAGAGAATCGCGCCCACACCGGCCAAACCAAAGACCGCGGAGAGGGCAATGGACTCCAGCCAAGGGTAGGCCGCAAAGGAACCGGAAATCGGCTCCTGCGGAGGCGCCGCAAAGAACTGGTAGACCATCCCGGCGCACATAATGGCCAGGAGAGCCAGGCCCATTGCCAGCGCGAAAATGGAGACGGGCCGGGCAATCCGGGCGAACGTGTGGAAGGGAGTGGCGGAGGTGAGGATACGTTCCCCGCGCTTCCACAGGATGAAACTCGCCGCCAGCAAGAGCGCCCCGAAGCCGAGGCAGGTTTCTCCAAAGATAATATTGTCAAAGGGGAAGCCCCCGGCGGCCAGCGGCCAGGTGAGCGACATGTGCAAACCGGTCAAGGTCTGAATAAGGCCGGTGATGAAAAACCCCAGGGTATAACCGTCCAAACTGACGGCCCTATCTGCATCCTCTGTGGCTGCTGCCGGGACAGCGCGCCGCAGCTGCGCCAGCAGTCTGCCAACCAAGATGAGGCCCACCCCGGCCGCGATGGCCATAATGGTGTTGTAGGTGGGCATCGAAGCCCAATCAATCATTCCCGGGGTGCTTTCCCCGGTAAAGAAGTCTCCCACGTTCACCACTCCTTTCTTCGTTTAGGACTAATGTCCCCATCATAGCCAGGTTTTCGCGCGGAGTGGGATGTGGCACAGTAGGCTAGGGTTATGAGTAACTACCGTGTGCATAATCCCAATACCGGCGAGGTGGAAGAACGCTTCGCCTCCCTACCGGCAGCTGCTATCCCCGGTGTGATCGGTGCTGCCTGGGATGCTTTCACCACGTGGCGGGATACTCCGATGGAACTCCGTAGCGAGATCCTGCACCGCTTCGGGGAACTCGTTACGGAGCGCACCGCTGAACTCGCTGATATTATCGGGCGCGAAATGGGCAAACCGTTGCGCGACGGCGCCGCGGAACTCGCCACGGTCAGTCATCATGCCCACTGGTTCGCGGATAATGCGCCGCGCTACCTAGAACCCACCCCGCTGGATGCCGGCGACGGCATCCCTACCTACGTGCTCCATCAGCCGCTGGGCGTTCTGCTGGGGATCATGCCGTGGAATTTCCCCTATTCGCAGATCGCACGCTTCGCGCTACCTCAACTCATGGTCGGCAATACGATTCTTATGAAACAGGCGGAGATCTGCCCGCGCTCCTCGGCCGCCTTCGAAGCGCTGTTGCGCGAGGCCGGCCTGCCCGCGGGTGTTTACCAGAATATCTACCTGGATATCGCGGATACGGAGAGAGTCCTGGCGGATCCGCGAGTCAAAGGAGTGTCGCTCACCGGTTCGGACCGGGCGGGTTCCGCGGTTGCGAGTTTGGCCGGGAAGTACATCAAGCGTTCCCTCTTGGAATTGGGCGGTAATGACGCCATGGTGGTCCTGGATGCCGCTGATATCGGGGCGGTGGCCCGGGAGGCGGTGCGCACCCGCGTCTTTAACGCGGGGCAAGTGTGCACCTCGAATAAACGCATTATCGTGCTGGATAACGTTTTTGATGAATTTCTTGCGGCGGCCCGCGCGGAAATCGAGAGTATCGTGGTGGGCCCCTATGATGACCCGGCCACGGATATGGGGCCGCTGTCCTCGATTGCGGCACGTGATGAAGTGGTGCGGCGGGTGGCGAGCGCCGTCGCCGCAGGAGCGCATCTCCACTACGGCGGGACCGCACTTGACCGACCGGGTGCCTATATGACCCCGGCGCTGCTCACTGATATTCCAGCGGACCACGATATCGCCTGTAACGAAGTATTCGGGCCGGTGGTGGCGCTCTACCGGGTGGCTCATGAGGAAGAAGCCCTCGAGCTGGCCAATAGCAGCGCTTACGGTTTGCAATCCTCGGTGTGGAGCCAGGATCTGGAGAAAGCGCAGCGCTTCGCGGCGCGGCTCGCGGCCGGGATGACCATTATCAATAAGCACCGCGAATCGGCGCCCACGTGGCCATTCGGTGGGATTAACCGGTCCGGTTACGGCCGTGAAGAGGGCGCCTGGGGCTTGCGTGCTTTCACCAACGAACACGCGGTACGGGTCCACCCGGCACGGTAGGTACGACGCCGCAGCCCAGCTGGCACGGTGGCTGGCTAGCTACCCGGGTGGCTTACCGACTCCCGCGGTGACCGGACTGACAGCACCACACAGCTTCGGAACGTTTTTTGTGTCGGGGTGGTGTCGTACCCTAGAAGGGCTATGGAGGAATCGTACAAGTCAACAATCGCGCGGCTGCGGGAGCGTGTGGCGGCCGCACAGCAAGCCGGGGCTACCGTGGGGCGCCGCCCGGTTGCCGTGCCCGTACCTGCCCGGGCGGCCGAAGCTGCGCCGGCGGGGGCGGCCGCGCCGGTAGGCCATGCTGCGCCGCAGTCCGCAGCGCCCGCGGCGTCTGAAACCGGCAGCCCCGGTGGTACCAGCGGGGCCGCGGAGCGTATCCTCACCGGCCTCAATAGCGCCCAGCGGGAAGCGGTGGTGCACACGGGCGGTCCACTGCTCGTGGTCGCCGGGGCCGGCTCGGGTAAAACCCGGGTACTTACCTCGCGTATTGCCTATCTCATTGCTACCGGGCAGGCTCACCCGGCCAATATCCTCGCCATTACCTTTACCAATAAAGCGGCCCGGGAAATGCGCGAACGCTTGGAGGCAATGCTCGGCGGTTTGGCTCGCGGAATGTGGATCTCCACTTTCCATTCCGCCTGCGTGCGGATTTTGCGCGCCGAACACCGCGCGTTGGGGATGCGTTCCACGTTCACTATTTACGATGCTGCAGATTCGCAGCGTCTCATGACGATGGTGTGCCGGGAAGAAAATATTGACATCCGGGCCTACCCACTCAAAATGCTCAGCCGCCAGGTTTCCAATCTCAAAGATGAACTGGTCACCCCGGCGGCACAGGCCGCGGCTGCCACTGATCGGGACGGGCAGGTTCTGGCCCAGGCGTATGCCGCCTACCAGGATCGTTTGGAGCGTGCCAATGCGCTAGATTTTGATGATCTCATTATGCGCACGGTGGAGGTTCTCACCTCGCATCCGGATATTGCGGAACGCTACCGCACTCGCTTCCGCCATATTTTGGTAGACGAATATCAGGACACTAACCACGCCCAGTACGTTCTGGTGCGCACCCTCGCCGGGCAGGGGCCGCAGCGCTCCTCCCTCACCGTGGTGGGAGATGCAGACCAGTCCATCTATGCTTTCCGCGGCGCCACCATCCGCAATATTGAGGATTTTGAGAAAGATTTCGCGGATGCCACCAGTGTGGTTCTGGAGCAAAACTATCGCTCTACCCAAAATATTCTTTCTGCTGCCAATGCCGTGATCTCCCATAATGAAGGGCGCCGGCCCAAAAAGCTGTGGACGGATTCGGGTAGCGGGGAAAAGATCACCGGTTACGTTGCCGATTCGGAAAGCGATGAAGCGCATTTCGTTGTCACGGAAATTGATCGACTTCGTGATGATAGCGGGGTGCGGTACGGGGATGTGGCGGTGTTCTACCGCACCAATTCCCAGGCGCGGGCCCTGGAAGAAATGTTCGTGCGTTCTGGCATTCCTTATCGGGTGATTGGCGGGACCCGTTTCTATGAACGCAAAGAGATTAAGGACGCCCTCGCCTATCTGCACGCGGTGGCTAATCCGGATGATACTGTCTCGCTGCGCCGCATCATTAATGAACCGAAACGCGGGGTGGGGGATACCGCGCAGGGCCACCTGGCTACCCATGCCCAACGCTGGAATATTTCCTTCGGCGCCGCGGTGGCGGATGTGGCCAGTCCGCACCCGGAGCGCGGTGAGGTTGCGGGGCTCACGGCTCGGGCCCGCCGCGCCGTCGCTGACCTTGCCCGGATCCTCGAAACCGCCCGCGCGGAAGCGGAAGCCGGCGGTAAACCCGCGGATATCCTCGATTACCTCATGGATGAATCCGGATACGTGGCTGTGCTACAAGAATCCAAAGACCCGCAGGATCTTAGCCGGGTGGAAAACTTGGCCGAATTACACGCGGTCGCGGTGGAATTCTCCGCCCAGAACCCGGATGCCACGCTGGGGGAGTGGCTGGACCAGATCTCGCTGGTCTCGGATACGGACCGGCTTCCCGAAGGGAGTGAATCTGAAGGGGAAACCACCCTCATGACGGTTCACACCGCGAAAGGTCTGGAGTTCCCGGTTGTTTTCGTGACCGGTCTGGAAGATGGTACGTTCCCGCATATGCGCTCTCTGGATGACCGGCGCGAACTGGCTGAGGAACGCCGCCTGGCCTACGTGGCTTTCACTCGCGCGCGCGAACGCCTCTATATTTCGCGGGCGGCAGCGCGTTCGTCGTGGGGTGCACCCCAGGAATTTCCGCCCTCGCGTTTCATTGAAGAAATCCCGCCCGAACTTATTGATTGGCGCCGGGAGCGCTCCTCCCAGGATCTCGTGCGGGGGGCCGGCATCGGATCCGGTATCGGTTCCGGATACGGGTGGGGAAGCCGGGAGCGGCGCGCGCCGTCGTTCTTTGACGACGACGCCGGGCCGGTTATCGGTTCGGGCAAGTTCACACCCGGGAAACTCGGGGTGCCCGCCACGGCAAACTCGGCCGCTCAAGCAGATTCCGCGGAAGGCAATGCGTCCAATGCGTCCAACGCGGCTAGCACGCGGGCGGGCGCGGCAGGTAGCTCCGCTGGCCCGGCAGATACCGCTGGTTTCGCGGTGGGTGACATCGTGGACCACCGCTCCTTCGGGCGGGGGACCATCCTCGGTTTTGAGGGCCGAGGAAAGTCCACCACCGCGAAGGTCGCCTTCGGTTCGGTTACGAAACGCTTGATGCTGCGTTTCGCTCCGTTGACGAAAGTGGAGAAGTAACCCCGGGAGTCCTGGTAACCGAGGTAGCTCCGGTAACCTCACCGGTCACGGCGGTACCGGCCGGCACGCGTAGGGTACGGCGGTGGCTGCGTGCCGCTGCCCGCCCGCCGAGCTTGCACCAGGCCAGCGCAGCCAGGAAAACCACGCCATCGGTGAATGCCATCATGGCGGACGTGGCCAGATCCAGGTAGAGGGCCACCACGAAGCCAAGGAGCGCCTCAGCAACCGCGATGATGATGGTGAGGATCAGCAGGTGGCGCAGCGAACGGGCGAAAAGAATCGCGGTGGCCGCCGGAACCACCATAAGAGCAATCACAAGAATCGCTCCCGCGGCATTGAAAGCCGCCACCACGGTCAGGGAGACCAGCATCATAAGGCCCAGCTCCACGGCGCGCACCGGGAAACCGATAGTGGCGGCGAAATCACCGTCGAAAGTATCGGTTTTGAGCACCCGGAAAAACACCGCGATAAAAACAGCGTTCAGCGCGCATACCGCGAGTAACTGCCACATGGTGCGCGGGCCGATATCGTAACCGCCGATAATAATATGCTCCGGACTCAGAGCCATGAGATTGAGATCTCCGGTGAGCACGGTGTCCTGGCAAATATGTACGTGGGAGAGGGTGGTTGATAGCAACAAAATACCCAGGGCGAACAGCACCGGGAAGATGACGCCCTGACTCGCGTCTCCGGTCAGCAGGCGGGTGCGATCCAATTGCTGGGCACCGAGCACCACCACCAAACCCATGAGCGCCGCGCACACCACCATGACCGGGGAATGCGTGGAACCGGAAAGAATCGTGCCGATCACAATCCCCGGGAGCACCGCGTGGGACATCGCATCCACCAGCATGGATCGCCCACGTAATACCAGGAATACCCCGGGAAGTGCGCAGGTCACCGCGGTCACCACCGCAAGCAACATCACTGCCACGATGAAACTCATCGCTCACTCCTTTCCGAAGCAGCGGACGCTGCCACACCGGCCGGCGCCCCGGGCGTCGTCGCTACATGGTGCGTCGCTGCGGTTGCTGCTGCCACGTCGGCCGGTACTGCGGCGGCAGCGCGTGCCTGCGCCACTAGATCTCCGCGCAAACGCCGCTGGCGCAAGGCCACCACCACGATGGAGCGGCGCGGCGCGGCGAGCAGGGACGCCGCAAAAATAACGAAAAGGTGGATGACCACAACGGGGCCGGTGGGAACCTTCCCCAGGCACACGGACAGGTATGCGCCCGCCGCGCCCGCGAGCCCGCCGAAAACGCCAGCGAGCACCATCATCGAGGACATCCGGTGGGTCCACTGGCGCGCGGCAGCGGCCGGCATAATCGCGAACGCGACCATGAGAATGAGCCCCACGCCCTTGATCCCGATAACGATGGCGATGGTGACCAGCACGAGCATGAGCGGGGTGAGCACCCGCGGGCTGAAACCCTGTAACTGTGCCGTCACCGGATCGAAAGTCACCAGTTTAATTTCTTTAAAGAAGGCCAGGATCACGGCGACGGTCAGTACCCCGAACACCGCGATAGTCACGAGGTCCCCGGCGCGCACATTCGCCGCATTCCCGAACATGTAACTGTCGATCCCACCGCGATTGGGCAGGTGAGAATGGGTAAGGAGGCGCAGGCACACCATCCCGCCCCCGTAAAACAACGAGAGGCAGATAGCCATGGCGGCATCCGGCTTCACTTTCGAATGCGCCACGATGATATTGGTGAGCACGACGGCGCACATCGCCGCCGCGCCCGCCCCGAGGACCAGGACCACCATCGAGCGCCCGTCACCGCCCAGCAGCGTCGCCACGGTGAATGCGGCAACAACGCCGAGGATGGAGCTGTGCCCGATCACATCGGACACCAGGGACTGCCGGCGCAGGTAGAGCAGGCAACCAGCCACTCCCGAAAACACCCCGATGAGGGTGGTGCCGATGAGCATGGTGCGGAAAATATAGGTTCCCCACAATTCCAGCGGGGAAATAAAATCAATCATCGCGCCGCGCCCTCACTTGCGATCGAGCGCCACGGAAAGGCCGTAAGCCCGCGCGATATTATCCGCGGTGAAAGCCTCGGCCACGCTCCCGCTCGCTACCAGATTGCCGCCCGAGAGCAGCACCACGCTATCGCAGAAATCGGGAACCGTTTGTAAATCGTGATGCACGATCATAACGGTCTTCCCCTCATCCACGAGTTCGCGCAGCAGCGTCATAATCGCCTGCTGGGAGGTGATATCGATACCGGCGAAAGGTTCGTCCATAAGGTAGAGCTCAGCATTCTGGGCCAGGGCGCGCGCCACGAAGGTGCGCTGCTGCTGGCCCCCGGAAAGCTCATTAATATGGCGGTGGGCCAGATCCGAAATCCCCAGGCGCTCCATAGCCGCACCGGCCGCTTCGCGCTGGCGCGCGCCCGGCCGGCGTAGCCAGCCGAGTTGGGCGTAGGTACCCATAAGCACGACGTCGCCCACCGTGGTTGGGAAATCCCAGTCCACGGTGGCGGTTTGCGGCACGTAAGCAAGGCGCGAACGCACCCGGGGGAGAGGCTCACCGAAGAAGGCGACCTCTCCGGCGAGGGCGGGCACGAGGCGCAGGGATGCCTTCATAACAGTAGATTTGCCCGCGCCGTTCGGTCCGAGAAGCGCCACCACCTGGCCTGGACTGACGCGGAGCGATACATCGCTCACCGCGATCGTGTCCTGGTAGGCGACGCTCAGGTGGTCAATCTGACAGGCCAGCGTGGTAGCGGTTCCCATCGATATCACCTATTTCTGCGAGAGCGCGCTGACGATGGAGTCAACGTTGTACTTGAAAGCACCCAGGTAGGTGTTCGTGGGTGCTTCGGAGCTGAGGGTATCCGCGAAGAGTTCGTTATCGGAGACCTCCACGTGCCAGCCCTTTTCGCGCACCGCGTCCTGGAGGTGCTTAATAACTTCCGGATTCTTGAGGTTGTCCTGGAAGATCACCGGAACCTTGCGTTCGGCAATGAGGGAGGCAAGCTCGTTGAGTTCCACCGCGGACATTTCCGATTCGGAGGAAACGAAATCGGTGGCGTGAATTTCAATACCGAACGACGAGCCCAGGTAGTTGAAGGCATCATGCCCGGTGATGAGCACGCGGTTTTCCTTCGGAATCTTATCGAACTTGGCCTTCGCTTCCTCGGCGGCCGCGGCGATCTTCTTGTTGTATTCTTCCGCGTTCGCCTTGTAGAGATCAGCGTTGGCGGCGTCGATCTCACCGAGCTTGGCGGCGGTGGCGGTCACCACGTACTGCCAGTTCTCCGGGGAGTTCCACACGTGCGGGTCGTGGCCTTCGATCTTGCCGTCTTCTTCCCAGGGGAGGAGCTTATCTTCCGGGATGGCTTCGGCGGCCGCGATCTGGCGGTCGCCCAGCTTCTCCAGCTGGCCCATCATCTTGTGTTCCATATCGTGGGAGGTCCACACCACAAGATCGGCCTTTTCAATGGCCTGGGTGTCCTGGGTGGTCAGTTCCTGGGTGTGAGGATCACCGCCGGGCTTGACCAGGGTGGTTACGTTAGCCTCGGGGGCGACATTGCGAATAACATCCTCGAGGTAACCGGTTGTTGCCACCACCGACAGGCCCGCGGCCTTTGAGGAGTCGGTGGCGGTGGAGTCGGATGCGTCCTTGTTGTCGGTAGCGCAGCCGGTCAGAGATGTGAGTGCCAAAGCCCCGGCTGCGGCAATCGCAGCCAACTTAACAGAATGTTTCATGGTGTCCTTCTTCAATCACGAAAGCATGTAAGGTATGGGTTTCTTTACTCGGGACTTGAATATGTTAACTGATGCACGCATAAAGCACTAGGGCGGATCTGCGAAACCCCGCGAAAAATCCGGAGAATCTCTGGATGAAAGATAAATAAGAATAATTTCGTGCCAGGTGGCTGCGGATATTGCGGGCCTACGTTCGGTGGTACGACGCCGCCGCTCCCGCGCCGCGCCCCACCTGTCCGCATGATGGACCGGGGCGGGGGCTCGGTTCGGGGTGGGATAAGCTCACAGCTATGCAGCAGGATCTCAAGGTACAGGTCCGGGCCGGTGCGGCCTGGCGATGGTGGCGCGCCTAAGAAGCGCGTCCTGCGGCGTACCAGCGCCGTCCCAACCACTTGAGAGGAGAATCCCGTGCAGCGGGACCTACCGCATTTACCTGAGCACCATGTCCCCGATGCACTATCCACGCGTCGCTTGGCTACCACCACATTTTCTACCTCCACCCACGCGCAGCTGCGCTGCCGCTGGTGGAAAGCCGCCCGGGGGCGATGGCAGAGCCCGCTCAGCCTCGCAGTTCAGAAAAATGCAGTCCAAAGAATCTTTCCACACGTACGGAGTTGTCATGATTAAAGAAGCCATTATTAAAGTTGTCTCCAAGCAGGATCTCACCTACGACGAGGCCTATACCGTTATGAATGAGATCATGGGCGGGGAGAGGAGCACCCCCACCCAAACGGCAGCTTTCCTTGCCGCGCTGTCCACGAAGAACGCCCGGGCGGAAACCACCGATGAGATTTCCGGCTGCGCCACCGCCATGCGTGAGCACGCCGACTACTTCGAGGTGCCTTTCCCCACCCTGGAAATCGTGGGAACCGGCGGGGATAACGCCCATTCCTTCATTATCTCGACGACGTCGATGTTTGTGCTGGCCGCAGGGGGAGTGAAGGTCTCCAAGCACGGCAACCGCGCTGCCTCTTCGCTCTCGGGCACCGCGGACTGCCTGGAAGCCCTCGGGGTGAATATCAACCAGGATCCGGATACCTGCCGCCGTCTCCTCGATGAGGTGGGTATGTGCTTCATGTTCGCCCAGCTTTATCACAAGTCGATGAAGAACGTCGGGGCGATCCGCAAGGAACTGGGCTTTCGCACCGTCTTCAATATTCTCGGGCCGCTGACCAACCCGATCCACCCCGAGTACCAGGTCCTCGGGGTGTACGACGAATACCTCGTTGAACCCCTCGCCCGCGTCCTCAATGACCTGGGCGTCCACCGCGGCCTCGTGGTTTACGGCCAGGATAAGCTCGATGAAATTTCCCTCTCCGCGCCCACCACGGTCTGCGAAGTGCGCAACGGCGAATACCGCACCTTCGAAATGTCCCCGGATGTCTTTGGTTTCAACCGCGCCACCCCGGCCGATATGCTCGGTGGCACCCCGGAAGAAAACGCCCAGATCACCCGCGATATCCTTTCCGGCAAGATCACCGGCCCCAAGCGCAACGTGGTTCAGCTCAACGCGGGCGCCGGCCTGTATATCGCCGGCAAGGCCCGTTCCATTGCCGCGGGCGTGGATATGGCCGGCGACCTCATTGACGACGGCAGCGCCTACCGCAAGATCGACGAATTCGTGGAGGCCTCGCGTGCCTAATATTTTGGAGCAGATTGCCGCCGCCACCCGGGAACGGGTGGCCCGCGATAAAGAACAGACCCCCGCGCCCCGCATGCGCGAACTGGCCGCGGCGCTCGCGCCCGCACCCGGGAGCGATCCGGCGAACTTCCCCTTCGAAGCGGGCCTGCGCGGGCCCGGACTCGGCTTCATTTGCGAGGTGAAAAAAGCCTCGCCGTCGAAGGGCATTATTGCCGAAGATTTCCCCTACCTCGATATCGCCCGTTCCTACGAGGCGGCCGGGGCGGAGGCGATGTCCGTGCTCACCGAACCGCAGTGGTTCCTCGGCTCGGACCGCTACCTGGAGGAGATCGCGCGCACCGTGACTACGCCCTGCCTGCGCAAAGATTTCGTGGTGGATTCTTACCAGATCTACCAGGCGAAAGTGCTGGGCGCCAGCGCGGTGCTCCTCATCTGCTCCCTCCTGGATACCGCTACCCTGCGCGAGTACCTCGAACTGGCGCATTCCCTCGGGCTTTCGGCCCTGGTGGAAACCCACGACGCCGCGGAAATTGACTCCGCCCAGGCCGCAGGTGCCCGCATTATCGGTATCAACAACCGCAACCTCAAAGATTTTTCGGTGGATCTGACCACGGCCGGTCAGCTGCGGGCCCGCATCGGCAGTGACGCGCTCGTCGTTGCCGAATCAGGTGTGCGCGGAGCCGCGGATGTGGAAGCGCTCGCGGCCGGCGGCGCCGACGCGGTGCTCGTGGGGGAGGCCCTCATGCGCAGCGCGGATAAAGTAGGTGTACTGGCCCAGTGGCGCCAGGCCGCGGCGCGCGTCGTCGCCCCCGGACAGGAGAAAGAGTAATCATGAGCGAAGAACACACGTTGGGAAGCTCCGCGCCGGAAACCGGCGCCTCCGAGCGCCCGGGCCGTTTCGGTATCCACGGCGGGCAGTTCATCCCCGAAACTCTCATGCCCGCCATCGAAGAACTCGATGCCGCCTACCGGCATTATCGCGATGACCCGGAATTTAATGCCGAACTCACCGATCTCTTCAATAATTACGCGGGGCGGCCCTCCCTCCTCTACTACGCGGAGCGGATGACGCGCGACCTCGGAGGAGCGAAGATCTACCTCAAACGCGAGGATCTCAACCATACCGGTGCCCACAAAATCAATAACGTGCTGGGTCAGGCGCTGCTCGCGAAGAAAATGGGGAAAACTCGCCTCATCGCGGAAACCGGGGCCGGCCAGCACGGGGTCGCCACCGCCACGGCCGCCGCGCTCTTCAATATGGAGTGCGTGGTGTTCATGGGTGAGGAAGATACTCGCCGCCAGGCCCTCAACGTCTATCGGATGCGGCTGCTGGGTGCGGATGTGGTGGCCGTCAAGTCCGGGACCGGCACTCTCAAGGATGCCGCCAGTGAGGCGTTCCGCGAATGGACGGGCCGGGTGAGCGATACCCACTACTGCCTCGGCTCGGTTATGGGCCCGCATCCCTTCCCCACGATCGTGCGTGACTTCCAGGCGGTGATTTCCCGCGAGGCGCGCGCCCAGATTCTCCAGGCGGAAGGGCGCCTGCCCGATGCGGTGATCGCCTGCGTGGGCGGGGGCTCCAACGCGGCCGGTTCGTTCTATAACTTCGTAGGCGACGCGGGCGTGCGCCTCATCGGCGCGGAGGCGGCCGGGCGGGGCGTGGATACCCCGGATACCGCCGCCACCATCGCCACCGGCACCGAAGGTATTTTCCACGGCATGAAATCGTATTTCTGCCAGGATGAATTCGGGCAGATCGCCCCGGTGTACTCTATTTCGGCCGGCCTGGATTACCCGGGCATCGGCCCCGAGCACGCCTACTGGCACGATATCGGGCGCGCGGAGTACGTTCCGGTCACCGACGCGGAAGCTGTGGACGCTTTCGAATACCTCTCGCGTACCGAGGGGATTATTCCCGCGATTGAATCGGCGCACGCTCTCGCCCACGCCATGAAGATCGCCCCGGAGATGCCGGGCAAGATCATTATCGTCACGCTCTCGGGCCGCGGTGATAAGGACGTCGCGGCCATCGCGCGCTACCGGGGAGAAGATATCCATGACTAAACAGGTACCCATCGCCCGGGCTTTTTCCCGCGGCAAGGCTTTTATCCCGTTCTTCACCTGCGGGGATCCGGATTTAGGTACGACGGCGCAGATCATTCGCGCGGCCGGTCGGGCAGGTGCGGATCTCATTGAATTCGGCGTGCCCTTCTCCGACCCGACCGCCGAAGGCCCCGTCATCCAGGCATCCTCGGAGCGGGCGCTGCGCGGGGGAGCCACAACGGACGCGATTTTTGAGATGATCGCTGAGGTGCGCCCGGATCTGGAGTGCCCCTTCGTCATTATGACCTACGCCAATGTGGTCTTTTCCTACGGCCCGGAGCGCTTCGCGCGCCGCTGTGCGGAGGTGGGGGTTTCCGGCGTGATTCTCCCCGATGTACCTTTTGAAGAGAAGGCCGAATTCGAAGCACCGCTCGCGGCCCACAACGTGGATCTCATTTCGCTGATCGCGCCCACGTCCTCGGATCGGATCGAAGCTATTGCGCGGGCGGCGCGCGGTTTCCTCTACGTGGTTTCCTCCATGGGGGTGACGGGCATGCGCTCGAATATCACCACCGATGTGGGTGCCATCGTGGAGAAGATCCGTTCGGTTACCGATACCCCGTGCGCCATCGGGTTCGGGATTTCTTCCCCGGAGCAGGCCGCGCGTATGGGCGCCCTCTCTGACGGCGTGATTGTGGGCTCGGCCCTGGTTTCCCGGATTCACGAACTGGCCGCTGCCGGAAAAAGCGCGGATAGCATCGCCGCGGATATTGCCGGACGGGTGAGCGAACTCAAGGGCGCACTGCGGTAGCGCCGTGAACGTGCGGTGAGCAACACGCCGGGCCCTCTTCCGCGGCCCGGCCCGCTCCGCGCGTCACCATGGAGGGGATGTTAACGTATTCGCGCCGCGTGGCGCTCGCTCTGGCCGTTATCCAGCCCGTGGTTCTCACCTGGATCACGGTGGTGCTCATCTGCCTGCTCGGCTACACCCTCACCGCGGCCTCCCCGCTGCTCGGAGATGTGACCTGGCAGGGCGCTGCGCGCCTGGGTGGCTCCCTGTGGCTGCTCGCGCTCGGCTCACCCCTGGTGACCGCGGGTGGGCATATCGGCCTCATGCCGCTGTTCCTCACCGCGCTCATCGCCTGGCTCACCGTGCGTTTCTTGCGCTCCATCGTGGTGGAAGATTGGTGGGATGTTCTTATCGCAACGCTGAGCGGAGCGGGAAGCACCGGGGTGATCTGCCTCTTCTCCCTCCCGCAATCCTCGTTGCTTCACGCCCTCGTGGGAGGGGCGGTGCTCGGTTTCCTGGCCAGCCAATGTGCCTGGCTGGAGCGGCCCGCCTGGCCCGGCGTAGCTATCCTTGAACGCGGCTGGCGGCTCATCGCACCGCTGGCCACGACCCTGGGTGCGGTGAGCATCCTCCTGGTTCTTAGCGCGCTGGCGCTCGGCTTCGGGCAGGTGCGGGCCCTGCACGCCGCCTACCTTACGGACCTCACCGGCACGATTCTCTTCACCCTCACCCAGCTGCTGTTCGCACCCGCGCTGGCGGTATGGGCGCTGGCCTACGTGACCGGCGCCGGTTTCACGGTGGGTAGCGGCGCCGTCTTTTCTGCCCTGGGCGGCAGTTTCGCACCCATCCCCGGCCTACCTATTTTCGGCTTGTTGCCCGATCCGGCGCTGCGCCCCGCCTGGCTCCTCATCATTCCCGTCCTGACTGGTCTGACCTGGGGTGTTATCCGTTCGCTCCGCCCGCGTGACTGGGTGAGCGCCGGGGTGGGCGCCCTGGAGCTGCTGGTCATTGTGGCCCTGGCCGGGCAGGTTGCCACCGGCGGAATCGGTCCGGGCCGCATGCTCGAGGTGGGTACGGATGCCCCGCTGTTCACCGGCTGTGTGGCGCTCACCGTGCTGCTGCCCTTCGCCCTCGGCTACGGGGCGCGCGATTTTTGGACGTGGGTGCGCGGGTGCTGGGAGCGTTACCGGGTACGGCGCGCCCTGCGCCCTTCCGTTGCGAAGCGGAACGACGCCGCCGCACAGCCCGAGGTAGCCACCTCCGCCACCTCCGTGCCACCTGCCGGTACCGTATCGACGGAGCAGGTCACACCGGGCCAGGCCGTGCCGGAGCAAGCCACACCGGAGGATGCCGAGGTAGCGGGCGGGCAGAGCGCTCTTACCGCGGATGCCACCGCCACCGCATCCACCGCACCCACCGCCGTGACCGCTGCGGAACCCGCACCTGCCCCGCCGGCTGCCGCTGACTGGGAAGAGCGTGGGAAAAGTGAGGAAAAATAACAGGAGAGCTGGGCGTAGAGTGAAATAACGGCGCGCGGGTCCGCCCGAGCGGCCTAAAATTTTACCTATGCTTCAACCCAATACGCACGGGGCGCTCCTGGCCGCTGGCCTGTGCTCGCTGGCTTTCCTGGCGCTGGGGGTGCGCACCATCCCGCGTACCCGCCGCCTGGCTACCGCGATTCCGGTGCTTGCGATGGTGATCTCAGCGGTATGCGGCGTCGTCGCTATTGGGGTGGGGATGAACCTCAACTTGCAGTACGCGAGCACGTGGAGCGATGTCAAAACCATTTTCACAAAAAGTGGTGGCAAGGCATCCGTGACCGCGGTGACGAGCGAACTACCCAAATACGCCGGACAATCCGGTGAGATCCCCATGCCCGAAGGTAAAGAGTGGAAAGCCGATTTCACCCCCGCCGGAGGAGGGGTGGTGAGCACGGTCTTCCGCGGCCCCGAATCCGGCCTTGAACTGCCCGTATGGGTCTACCTACCCCCGGATTATTCCCCCGAACGCACCTACCGGGTAATCGTTATGATTCAGGGATTCCCCTCCCAGACGGAGAAAATCCCGGGCGTGCTGGATTTGGAACATACGATGCCGGCGAGCGCGCCGGATACTATCGTCGTCGTTCCCTCCCTCAATGTTGATAACCAACAGCCCGATTGCGTGGATCTATCGGGGCGGCCCGCGGTGGGCACGTGGGTGAACCGCGACGTCGTGCAGATGGTGCGCAAGAATTTCTCGGTTTCCGCGGATCGGCGCGACTGGGCCATTGCCGGGGCCTCCTACGGGGGCTGGTGCGCGCCGGTGCTCGGGCTGTACAACCCGCAAACCTTCGCCTCGGTGATCTCCTTTTCCGGATACAACGTGCCGGTTATTGGCCTGACTCAAGCCCCCGGCCTGCGTGAACAATTCACCGTCACCAATCTTATGAAAAAAGCGAGCTGGCCCCAGTCCATGTATTTCACCGGGACCCGTACCGATAACGACCCGGTGGAACTGGCGCGCGGCCTGGAGGAAGTTGATAACCCGCGCCTGAAAACCACCGTGCACCTCGACCCCAACGGCGGGCACTCCTGGGACACCTGGAAAAAACAGCTCCCCGGGGCGCTGGACTGGTGGAATGGTGGCCAGACGGGCGGAACGAAAAGCGTGGTGGCCACCCGCGGGTGGATGACTCAAAAAACCACCGTTGCGGGCGCCTACGTGATTTTCGCGCTTCTGGCAGCCGGGAGCGTGGTGCGCGGGCGAAGCTTGGTGCGCCGCCGCCTCTACGTGCCCCGGCACGCCGCGCAGACCCGCCGCCATGCCCTCCCGCGCGGCAAAGGCCGCTACCGGATCCGGCGTTGGACCTGGGTGAGCTTGACGGTAGCCTGGGGGATCGTTGCCCTCCTCCTCACCGTCAATCTCAAAACACATACGGTTGAAGATATCCGCTTTATCGGCGCCTTCTTCCACCTCTTCACCATGTAGCGGCCGCGCGGGCCGCGGATAACTGCCCGGGCCACGGATAGCCGCCCGGGCGCGGGATATACTGGCCGATGTGAATGCGCATTTTTCTCACCCGGTGGTCTACTGGGCCTGCGCGGCCTGGATCGGCATCGTTATAGCCCTGGCCTTCCTCGCTGACCCGCGCGTGGCGATCCTCGCGCTCGCGGGCAGCTTCGTGGTTCTCGCGGTGGCGCGCCTGACCCTGCCCACCGGCTACGTTCCCTCGGTGCGCTCGCGCATCACGGACGCCGCCACCCTTCTCCTCTTTGCCGCAGCCCTCTTTTTCCTCGCGCGTTTCGCCCTCACGCCTCCCGTTATTTAAGAACGACGCCGCAGCGCCCCGGCACGCCACCACGCAGGCACGGCGGCGGCGTCGTACCAGCATGCTGCCCGCGTGTTCGCTTGCCGCTTGTTTCTGAGACACGGTGGGGTAGCTCAGCGCGGCCTCGTCCATACTGGTCTGGTGAGTCCCTTAGCTATGAACATTATCTGGGTTATCGTTTTCACGCTCATCGGCGCGTTTTTCGCCGCCTCGGAAATCGCGCTGGTGTCCCTGCGGCAAACGCAGATTGACGAGATGGCAGAAAACTCCGCCTCCGGGAAAACTATCCAGCGCCTAACCGCGGATTCCAACCAGTTCCTTTCCGCCGTTCAAGTGGGCGTGACCCTGGCCGGATTCTTCTCCGCCTCCTTCGGTGCGGCCTCCATCGCTCCGGAGATTGCGCCCACGTTCCGTGCCTGGGGGATGTCGGAGAACGGCGCCACCACTCTTGCTTTCGTGCTCACCACGCTCGTGATCTCCTATATTTCCATCGTGTTCGGGGAACTGGTGCCCAAGCGCATCGCCTTGCAATCGGCGGAAACTATCTCCACGGTGGCCGCCCGGCCCCTCGCCTTTATCACCGCGGTGCTGCGCCCGGTCATCTGGTTCCTCGGGGTGAGCGTGAACGGGGTGCTGCGCCTGCTGCGCCGCGACCCGAAGGAGCAGCGCGAAGAAATGGGCGTGGCGGAGCTGCGCGCTTTCGTGGCCAGCCAAGAAACCATCGGCACGGAAGAGCGCGATATGGTCGTCTCCATGCTCTCCGTTTCGGACCGCACGGTGCAGGAAGTGATGACGCCGCGCACCGAAGTAGAATTCCTGGACGCGGAACTTTCCCTGAAGGAAGCGCGCCCGCTGGTGACCGCGCTGGAACACTCGCGTTATCCGGTGCGCCGCGGTGGGAACGACGACGACGTGATCGGCTTCCTCCACATTCGCGATATGCTCGCCCCCGCTCCCACCGCCCAGCGGGTGAGTGATCTTGTGCGCCCGGTGACTTTCTTCCCCACGGGGAAGGATGTGCTGGAAGCCCTCTCGGATCTGCGTAAGGCGCACGCCCACCTCGCCATTGTGGTGGACGAATACGGGGGCACGGACGGCATCGTGACGATTGAAGACGTTATGGAAGAATTCGTGGGCGAAATTCGTGACGAATACGACCGTGAGGTGCCCAAGGTGCAGGTGCACGGGGGAGTGCGGGATATGGATGGGCTGTCCACCCGCCCCGAAGTGCTCAAAATGCTCGGGGTGGAACTACCCGAGGGGCCCTTCGATACCCTGGCCGGCTACATCATCGCCCAGCTCGGGCGCATGCCTCAGGTGGGGGATTCCACCCGGTTGGGCGCGGTGGAGCTCACCGTGCAATCCCTGGACGGACGCCGTATCGACCGGGTGCGGGTGGACCAGGTGACCGAATCGGAGGATATCGCTATGGCTCGCATGGAGGGACACCGCGAAGCCGGCCGCCAGCACTAGCGGTTGGGGGAGCGGTTTCGCGAAACTTTCGAGCCGTGGGCAGCCTCCGGGGTGCTAGTCAGCGCTCTACCGCGGTGCTGTTGAATTCTGGATATACCTTTTACAGGGGCTGCGCGGCGCATTCCCGCGGTGACACAAAAACGCAAAAAATAGTATTTTCACGGCGTAGTGGGTGCGTACGATCTGTGTGACGCTAATGATATTAGATCAAAATATCTTATTGGTGCGGCATATTTGTAACTAATTATTATGCACAAATTGGCGATATGTTTCCCGAATGGTATGGTCGATATTGGACCAATCTCCACACTATTGAATGTTGATTACAAAAGACGTTTCCGCTCGAGACTTTAGTCACAAGTATCTACCTGTAGGCGCATTAAATAGCGGAAAAGTCTGACTACTGCGCAGTTGGTGCTGAAGCAATCGTGAATGTAACCTGTGGTGAAAACTGTAGAAATTAGCTAAGGTAAATCAAGAAAGCGACTATGCAGTCGTACTCATTTCTATTCCTTATTGAACGTGAAAATGGTTTCGCGACGGGTGTGGAATGTGTGCCTGTAACGGTGACAATTGGTGAGGGGTTAGTAGTGAAGCTGATCAAACGAGCGGCTGCTGTTATTGCCGCGCTTGCTGTTTTAGCGGGGGGGGGGTAGCTGCTCCTAGCCTTGCGTCACCCGACACTTCCGATGGGGGAGAAACGCGCGCAATGGAGCGTGCTGCATCCGTGCCCGTCGGCCCTAACCTCACCGCCACATGGGATGCCACCATAAAAACACTTACCGTAGCTGGATACGGCGAACTTAACCGTAGACAGTGGATGGATCTGAAAAAGCAGTATTGCGACAAAGGTGGTGAAGCTGAACCGAAAAGAATAGCTTTTTCTCCAAATTCTAATAAGCAGATTAGTTTTCCAAGCGATTCATCATCACTTTTCGAGGGCTGTGATGCTGCAGAGATAGACTTGCCGAGCCACGGTATTGACACTTCCTCTGTTACAAATATGCAGAGAATGTTTTTTCGAGCTTATATGGCGAACCCAGATGTATCCAATTGGGACACAAAAAATGTCACCACAATGAGGTGGATGTTCCTCCATTCGAAAAAAGCTAATCCAGATGTTAGTCGATGGAACACCAGCCAGGTCCGCGACTTATCGCGCATGTTCGAGGGGGCCGAATTAGCTAATCCTGACGTTAGCCGATGGGACACCGAACAAGTTACATCAACGGGAAGGATGTTTTATAACGCTGTATCTGCGGATCCTGATACCAGTCAATGGAAATTGCCGAACATCGACAATATCGCGTGGATGTTTTACGGAGCAGTATCCGTTTCGTATGTCGATACAACGGAATGGAATCTGAAGCGTCTCCGAGGACCGTTTGACGATCCAACCTTTAAAAAGTTCCAAGCAGCTTTTAGGACGTTTGGTAAGACCACCATACGTTTTGAATATAAGCCATTCTGGGATCTGGATGAGTTTTATTTCGATAATCATGATGATCGTTACGGCTACTCGTTTTTTGAGTTCAGTGAGGATGCTTATTCCATATATAAGGAGGTTGAGGGCAAGGAAGTATTAGCCCAAGTTTGTCGTAAGAACGGAAATATTGCTTCCGGTTGGAATGCCTGGGGAGGGTGTCAAATGGTTTGTGTAAATGCTTGATTTGACTAAGAAATTGAGGATTAACTATGACTATGACGGATGCTCGTGCTACTGGCCCAGAATCTCCCGCTCGTGCTTTACGCCGGGAATTTATTGACGACGATCTACTCGACCGTTTAGTAGAGTCTTCTAGCGAACGTGGTATCGGTTTAACTGGCGAAAACGGGTTTCTACCAGAATTAATCAAGGCTGTCCTTGAGAGAGGTATGCAAGCCGAACTAACAGATCATCTCGGGTATGAAAAACATGACCGGGCCGGGCATGGTAGCGGGAATTCACGTAACGGCACGTCACCTAAAACACTTCAAACCCAGGTAGGACCGGTAAGGATAGACCAGCCCAGAGATCGGGCTGGAACCTTCACATCACGCCTAGTTCCTCCCGGCCAGCGCCGGATGGGTGGCCTGGATGACATGATTATCTCCCTGTATGCCGGGGGCATGACGATCCGGGAAATCCAACACCACCTAGAAGCTACTATCGGTACCCAAATATCCCATGAGACGATCTCGAATATTACCGAGGCTGTTCAAGAGGAAGTCATTGCCTGGCAGACCCGCCCGTTAGAAGCGTTTTATCCAGTGCTGTTCCTGGATGCTATCCACGTGAAAATCAAAGACCATAACCGGGTTGCCTCCCGGGCTGCTCATATCGCTATCGGCGTGGATTGTGATGGTATCAAACACGTACTAGGGATCTGGGTGCAAGCACATGAGGGCGCGAAGTTCTGGGCTGGTGTTTGCGCTGAGCTAGCCAATCGTGGTGTTCAAGACGTGTTAATCGTGGCTTGTGACGGGCTGGCTGGTTTCCCTGAAGCGATCACGGCTACCTGGCCAAGGGCAATCATTCAAACGTGTGTGGTCCACTTGATCCGTGCCTCGATGCGGTTTGTGTCCTATCAAGACCGTAAAGCCGTGGCAGCAGCCCTCAAGCCTATCTAT